>CAZBQC010000053.1:0-2042 GCA_964494015.1 uncultured Muribaculaceae bacterium | reverse complement strand
TTATTATTAGCATCAGAACATGACTTGCAAGAGGAATTTAATAAAATAGATCGTTTAGCTGAATTAAACAGCTTAAAAGTTTTACAAGCCTTTCATAAGTATCGCGTTTCAGAGAGTGATTTTCATGAAACGACAGGATACGGTTATAATGACGTTGGACGTGATAAAATCGATCAGATTTTTGCCGAAGTTTTAGGTGGCGAGGATGCTTTAGTGAGAAACCAATTCATTTCCGGAACTCATGCTATTAGTACGACACTTTTTGCTTTGTTAAGACCTAATGATATTCTTCTTAGTATTACTGGTAAACCTTATGAAACTTTGGACGAAGTCATCGGTTTTCGGGGAAATGATTCTTCATTAAAAGCCTTTAATATCGATTACCAGCAAATCGAATTATTAGATAATGATTTTGATTATGAAAAGATAGAACAAATTATCAGTAAGATCAAGATCAAAGTTGTTACCATTCAAAGATCAAAAGGGTATTCTAACCGTATCAGTATCAGTATAGAAAAACTAAAGAAAGCTATAGAATTCATCAAAAAAATTGATGAAGATATTATCATTATGATCGATAACTGCTATACAGAATTGGTTGAAGAAAAGTCACCTCTTGAAGTTGGTGCCGATGTTATCGTCGGTTCATTAATTAAAAATTTAGGAGGTGGTATTGCTCCTAATGGTGCTTATGTTGCTGGTAAAAAAAATTTAATTGAACTAGTAGCTGAACGATTAACAGTTCCAGGTTTAGGTAGAGAAGTCGGACCAACTTTAGGTATCAATAAACTTTTTCTACAGGGATTAATATTAGCTCCAAGAGTTGTAGCCAGCAGTCTAAAAACAGTCGTTTTAGCTAGCTACTTACTTGAGAAGTTAGGATTTTTAGTTGAACCCAAATACAATGACCAAAGATGTGATATTGTCCAGTCAATTATCTTCAATGATCAACATAAAATGTTAGAATTTTGTCAAAGTATCCAAAGTAATTCAGCTATCGACTCTTACTTGACCATCATACCTACTGATATGCCTGGTTATCAAGACCAGATAATTATGGCGTCGGGTAGCTTTATTCAAGGGTCATCGATCGAATTAAGTGCTGACGGACCTTTAAAAGAACCATATATACTATATCTACAAGGCAGCTTGACCTATGAATATGGGAAGCTTGCCATTATTAAAGCTATTAATAAAATGTCAAATGATTAATTCAAAAAATTTGAATTAATTTTTTTATATAAACATTTTTGTGGTAAAACTATTAATCTTTATTAAAATTGTTTTTACAACCTTGTCATAAATCGTAAAAAGTGCTAAAATGAAAATAGTAAATTAGAATAATTAATCTTATCAAATAAAGAGGTATAGGTGAGAAATAGATTAATAATAGGAATCATCGTATTATTATTAATAACAGGCATAACAGTAGGATTAACATATGCCTTTTTTCAGTACAGTAAAGTAGGTACAAAGACTCTGTCCTTTGAAACCGGAAGTATTAATTTAGATCTAGGAGAAGTAGGAAATGGAATATCTTTAACTGACCAGTTTCCGATGAGTGATGAAGCAGGAATGAGTCAGGCCACAACCTATAGTTTTACGATTAGTGGATATAATACAGGAACCGATCCCATCTATTATGAAGTATTAGCTGTCTTAGGAAACGATGTTGTTGATAAGACTAGGTTTAATGATGATGAGATAAAACTATATATTACTGATGGAATAGGTACAACAGTTTATGGACCAAATTCACCATATGAAATGTCGAGTAATGGATCACTATTATTAATTGATACGATTCCGGGAGGAACAGCGGTTGGGACACCTGTAACTAGAAATTACATCTTAAGATTTTGGTTAAATACTGAACGAATTTTAATAAGTGAGACTGATTATGTACCAGGGAAGAATGCCTATACCCCAACAGAATTTCATAATAAGTATGCGTCAGTAAATATTCAAGTCAAAGGCGATATGACACCTAAAAGCATGCCACCAACAATATTAGAGAAAATTAACACTGATTTATCAGCTAA
>CAZBQC010000052.1:0-2344 GCA_964494015.1 uncultured Muribaculaceae bacterium | reverse complement strand
ATCAAATCGCTTTTGTATACCTATTTAGGTATCACATCAATTGTAACATTACATTATTTAAAAATTAAATAATATATTATGTATTTATAAAAACTTTTAAGTATGTTATACTAAAATTAGGAGAAATAATAAATGAAAAAAAGAAAATTGAAAAGATCTAAATTGGGAAGATTTATCCTTTTTTTAGCTATTATTTTCATTGTAAGCGGACTAGTTGTAGTTAATTTTGATTATCTAAAAAGCCTGGTTTTTAACGAAATAAATTATACGGAAGGCTATATTTCGAGTGACTTAAATAAAGTGACAATTTATGATAAGGATTTTAATAAAGTAGAAGAAGTTATAAGAGGGAAAAAGATCAAATTCTACAGTAAAAAAACCTATCAGGATGAAGCTGAAAAGACTTACTATCGGATTAAATTAGGTCATGATTATGGCTATGTTCTTTTAGATAATGTCGTCACTAAAAAAGAAGATATTATTAAAGAAACTAAAATTTATGTCAGAACTGGTATCAATTTACTGAGTGAAATTGATGATGGAGAGATTTTGACTTTAACAAAGAAGGGTGACGAGCTGGAAGTTGTCGGTTATGATCAGTTGGATAAAGATGGCAAAGTCTATAACTACAAAGTAAAACAAAACGAAGAAACTGGTTATATCAACAGTAAGTATATTGTTTTTAGCCATGATGAAGCTCTTTTAAATTACGACCAAGAAGGAATCTACAAAACTCATGCAAAAAGAGGTGATACCTATGGTGGTGGGAATGCTGCTAACTTAGATTATTATCCGGTGGACAAGCCTAAATTCAAAGACAATGTCATGCCAGAAAAGGTTTATGCCCTATACTTAAACTCTGGTAAAGATGTTATTGGCAATGTCGATAGTTACATCGAGTACGCTAAAACAACTAAAATTAATTCTTTTGTCGTCGATATTAAAGATAATCATCAACCGGGATACAAGTCACCAGTTATGCAGGAATTATCGCCTACTAATTATAAATATGCTCCTAATACTTTAGAAAAATATCAAGCTGCAATCAAGAAAATCAAAGATGCGGGATTTTATGTCATTGGAAGAATTACTGTTTTTAAAGATGGTTATTATGTTGAAGATCATAAGGAGTACGCCATTTTGAATAAAAATACCAAGGCGCCACTTAAACATCAGGGTACTTATTGGCCAAGTCCTTATCAACGAGAAGTCTGGGAATTTAATATTAAACTAGCTAAAGAGTCTGTCAAGGAAATGGGCTTTAATGAAATTCAATTTGATTACGTCAGATTTCCTGATGGAACAAGAAGTTATGAAAGAGCTGGGACCATTGATTATCGAAATGTTTATAATGAAGATAAGGCTCAGGCCATTCAAAGATTTTTAATGTATGCCTGCGATGAACTACATAAGCTAAATGTCTATGTTTCAGCTGATGTCTTTGGTGAAAGTGCCTATACTTACGTTACACAATATGGACAATACTGGGCAGCTATCAGCAATGTCGTCGATGTGATAAGTGGCATGCCATATCCAGATCACTTTAATAAATACGAATTTGGATTTACGGTTCCAGTCTGGACCGTTCCATATCAGTTACTTAATCTTTGGGGAGAAAGCTATGTCATGAAAAGGCAATCAGAGATACCAACGCCAGCTATCGTCAGAACCTGGATTCAAACTTATGATTCGATTAAAGAACCATATATCACTTACGATGCTAAAAAAGTCGAGGAACAAATAACCGGACTATTTGATGCTGGGTTAGATGGTGGTTATATGACTTGGAATTCCGGTAGCAATATCTCTAAGTACAAAAGTCAAAAAGTTGCCTACAATAAGGAGTATGATTAATGAGAAAAATCATGTTAGATAATCGTGAATACGAGGTAATTGAAAATGTCAATGATTGCTTAGATATTGAACATTTAAAAAGCAAATATACTGATTATTTTTATCCTTATGATTATCTTTTAGGAGATTATTCTTACAATGTTTTAAGGTTAAAAGGCTTTTATGATAAGAACAATCCAAAAAAAGGACCAATTAATGATATTTCAATTAAAGATAAGTATATCAATGAATACTGTACTTATGGCTGTGTCTACTTTTTATTAAAAAAAATTAAATAAGTATTGAATTTATAAATATTTATGTTAAAATACTATTAGAGGATAAGATAGGAGGAAGCTATTATGAACCAAGAAAAAGATATGATGAAAGTTACACTTGATGATGGGACCACTGATGAAGTAGAAATTTTGTTATCTTTTGAATTTAATGACAATAAGAAAGAATATATCATATATACTAAAAATGAAACTGATGAAAATGGTAATGTTAC
>CAZBQC010000051.1:1948-2421 GCA_964494015.1 uncultured Muribaculaceae bacterium | reverse complement strand
AAAGAAAAGATAAAAGTCCAATAATGATCCATAATAAAATCCATGACACAGCACAGTAAGTTTTAGTACTGAATATGATGACAATGATAGCTAAAAGAAAACTAATGATTAAAAATAATAATTGTTTTTCAAAAAAACGATAAGGACTAGCCTTGAATTTGACAAAAGATGTGACATTGGAAGCTGAAAAAACCATTATTATTCCGATTACAAATAAAATTAAGCTACTTATTAATAGCCATTTATCTAGACTGCCAAAAATCTTTTTCATCTTCACTCATCTTCCTAAAAGAAAAGATATTATTACAATGTCTATTCTTACCATTATAATAATACCAAATTTATTATCTACTTACAATAATCTTATCTAAAAACTTCTTACTTTTCAAGTAAAGACCTGTATATTTATCATAGTACTCTCCAATAAAGTCGTTAATTTCTTTCTTTGTATCGTTACATATTTCCAACTTAGT
>CAZBQC010000051.1:0-1868 GCA_964494015.1 uncultured Muribaculaceae bacterium | reverse complement strand
CACCACTGTTACTATCGATTGTGACAATCTGTTTATCGCTACCACAATTGCTACATCCGTCAATTACTGGCATAACTCCAAGATAATCAAGCAACTTTAACTCAATAATATTTGTTAGAATTGCCGGATCATATTTTTCATTAATCTTTAGTAAGGTATTGAGATAAATATTGAATATTTCTCCATCGTCAACCTGTCTTATCACTTGATTAACTAATTCGGTAATATAAGAAACATATCCTATCCTTGTAATATCGGTCATGATATTTCTAAAACTGTCAATCATATCGACGCAAATTAAAGTTGAAAGGCCATTTTCCTTATAATAAATATTAAAGTATCCATAGGTTAACTTAGTACTGACACCCCTTAGCTTACTTTTTGGACCACAGCAACCTTTAGAGAGAATACCAATCCTCCCTTTTTCTTCTGTCAAAACATTTAAAATTTTTGATGATTCGCTATAGTTTGTCTCCGTTAAGACGATTCCCTTTACTTTGATTATTTCCATTTTCCAACCCCTCATCAACTATTTTTCTAAGTAGTAAAAAGTATTTAATATTACCAGTTTTAGCAAATAAATTCCATAATAACTTTTTCATCATCTCACCTGTTATTATAATGATGAAAATTGCTAATTTTTATTCACTCCAAATCAATTAAACCTAGTTCCTCTAAATTACTCTGTCGATTACGCCAATTTTTGATAGTTTTAACGTAGAGTGAGAGAAAAACCTTTTTACCAAAATAATCTTCTAAATCCAATCTTGCTCTAGTACCAATTTCCTTTAACATTTTACCTTCACGTCCAATGATAATTTTCTTCAAATTATCACGGTCGACGACAATTAAAATTCCAATATTAACGATATCATCTAACTCCTCATAATTTTCGGTAAGACAAGTCACTGCATGAGGAATTTCATCGGTCGTCAATTCTAAAATTTTTTCACGAACTCTTTCACTAACTAAGAAACTAATATTTTGATTTGTCAAACTATTATCAGGGAAATATTTAACATCTCTCGTTAAATACTTTTTAATTGTTTTAATCAAATCATCGACATTATTATTTTTTAGAGCTGAAAGAGGAATAATTTCCTTAAAAGGATATAAATCCTTGTATTTATCGATTAAAAGTAATAGTTGCTCTTTTTTGACGAGATCAATTTTATTTAAAACTAAAATTACATCTGTGTTCATTTCCTTCAACTTCTCGATAATGTAAAGATCTCCACTACCAAGACCAGCTGAAGCATCGACTAAAAAGACAATTAAGTCGACATCCATCATCTTAAAAGCTTTTCGGTTTAAAATATTGCCTAATTTATGTTTTGGTTTGTGAATACCAGGTGTATCAACAAAGACAATCTGGATATCTTTCTCATTGTAGATACCTAAAATAATATTTCTCGTTGTTTGTGGACGAGATGAAGTAATGGCAATTTTCTTACCTAAAATACTATTTAAAAGGGTGCTTTTCCCCACATTTGGTCGACCGACCAAACTGACATATCCACTTTTCATTTGCCACCGTCAAAAGGATAAGGACAAATTTCAGACACCTTATAGGTAGCTTCTTGATCTTTAGTATAAACTATCACTTCTAAATATTCATCAAAAAACTCAACGAAAGTCTCTCGACAAATAAAACAAGGCATCCCTAAACTATCGGTATCGTTCATAATGTGGATTTTTTTAAAATCTCCTTTTCGGTAACCTTCACCAACTGCTCTATTGATAGCATTTCGCTCAGCACAGATTGTCCCACCATAACTGATGTTTTCGACATTGACACCAGAAAAGAGATTCCCATCCTTCATTTCGACAATACTGCTGACGTGATAATTAGAATATGGGGCATAGCT
>CAZBQC010000050.1:0-2831 GCA_964494015.1 uncultured Muribaculaceae bacterium | reverse complement strand
AAGCTCATGATAATGATCCATTAGATATTTTAGTCTTGACATCGGAAGCTACCTTCCCAGGATGTATTATCGAATCAAAAATTATTGGCTATTTGGATACGATTGATAATGGTAACCAAGATCCAAAAATAATTGCTGTCAATAATGTAGATCCAAGATATAATTATCACAACGATATTAGTGATATTCATGAAACTACTTTAAATGAGATTAAAAATTTCTTTCAAAATTATAAACAGTTGCAAAATAGAGAAGTAAAGGTTTTTGATTTTCATCCTAAGGAAGAAGCTCTTAAAATCTTAGAAGCAACTTATCAAAAAAAGATGTCTAGTTAAAGAGAAAAAAACAGGATAAAAAAATGTCCTGTTTTTTTAATTACTAACCATTTTTGCTAGTAAAAGTAATTTTCTGATCGATTCCAATATGATCATTAACTTCATCTAAAACAGGAATATCTTCTGTCTGTTGATTAGTAGTAGCATTGTTCATATTGGTATTATAATTCTCTCGATTAATAATAGTACTACTAGTAATTTCCCTTTTATTGCCTTGACCATTATTTTTATTACCTCTACCTCTTAGAATAATAACAACTATTAAAACTATTACTCCTAAACCTAAAGTACCAATTGCGATTAACAGTGTTACGTCAAGTGGATTTTTGACCTTAATGTTCAAGATATAATCTTTAGTTGTACCATCTTCAGCCGTGACCCTAATTTTTACTTGACTACCATCAATTAAATTTTCATTGTTTAAAATACGATAACTGGCTTTTGGATCCTCGGTTGCAGTCGTAATGCTTAAACTTTTATCTTTACTCTTAATTGTCAAAGTATAACTATATAAGGTTTTACTAAAATCAAGATTATAGTTCGCCACATCCAATTTGGATAAATATGTATTACTGGATGGCAAGGCTGCTGATTCCTCTTGTCTAGTTACGGTTATTTTATACTCGGCTGTCATTCCGTTTTCAGCTGTGACTTTGATGGTGATAATATTTTCTCCAACAACTAAATCTTTTCCACCGGTGACAGTGACATTTGACTTAGTATCTTCAGCCTCCTGAGCAATAGTAATATTGGTTACTGTATAAGGAACTGTCAAAGTATAAGTTAAAACTTCTTTATCGAAAGTTAAATTGCCATGACTTAATTCTAGGCTTTTTAAATAAGTATTCACACTTCGATTATCGGCACGATTGATAACGATGGTATAAGTTTTAACTGTGCCTTTTTCCGATTCAACCTTTAACAGAAAGGTGTTTTTACCATACTCTAGACTTTTGATACCAGGACCATAACCAGTTACAAACTTAGCTTTAGTATCCGTCTTGGTAGCATTAATTGTTACCGCCGTCACTTCACCAGTGACATTTACAGTGTACGAAGTTGTCTCAGGAGCAAAAGTAATTGAATAACTTTTACTAGAGCTTTCGATTGTCAAGGCACTAAGTGTATTGACCGTACTTCGATTATCTGGTCTAATAATCGTTAGAGTATAAGTCTTTTTAGTGGTTCCGTCCTCAGCAGTTACAACAACAGTGACCACATTATTACCATAGACCAATCCACTGACAGTTGAACCGACAACTGGACTGCCTTTAAAATTCATAACTACAGTCTGTCCTGAATGACCTATAGTCCATTCAACCGTGGCAGTGGCTTTATCACTGGCAAGGTTAAAAGAATAATTATTGTCAGGATCTGACAATGTAATAGGAGTTTCCTCAATTGATAAACTATCTAATGAACTGTCAATTGACTTAACTCTGATTTCATCGCTTTTAGAAGTACCAAGAGCGACTTCATTAATGGAAATTCCCGATAAAGTTACCGTTAAATTAGCTTCCGGAACAGTTGTTGGTGCATTTGTCTTTACTTTTAGGTAGATACTTACTTTATCTATTCCAGTCAATTTTTCTAGCGAAATGGTATTCTCACTACGCCCTTCTGTTGTAGTATCGGAATAATCGACATAATCTCCCTTATCGATGGTTGCTTCGACCTTTGTTACTGTCTCAGCAGCAGAAACTACTAATTCGCAGACAAACTCACCACCTCTAGCAACTGTCGTCGGTGTACAGGTAAGTACTGCTGCTTCATCAGCCGCCTTAACCTTAAATGGTAGCAAACAAAGTGGTAAAATTAACAAATAAAATATTTTTTTCATCTATCCTCCTAATAAAATCAATATAGGTTAAACTACACCCTATTATAAATATACTATATCATCAAATAAAAAAAAAGTAAATTGTTATTACTTTTTTGTAGAAATTAATTGACAGATTAAGACGAATACAAACCGTGAATTTTCTGTCTTTCTATTTCGGTGATATCATCGAGTTTCCATTTACTATTGTCTTTAGTAAGTGTCAAAGTAAGAGTATACTTGATTCGACCAGTCATTTTTTTCATTTGCTCAATCTCATAATCCTTATATTTTTTCTCATCAATATTCCCATCCGTTAAAAACTGACTTTCATTGTTAGCTAAATACTGCTCGGCTTCATCGATAGCTTTATTATAATCAAAAACTTCGATTTCTACTTCGACAGCAGCAGTATTACCATCAATCGTTTCATTTTTAATTTCATAAGCTAAATTCTTATATTGTTTCTTCATTAAATCTTTATAGTCAGTTTTTTGGCTAGCTGTTAATTCAGTATTACTTTCCAAGGTATTATCCAATTGAGTAATAACTTTATTATCAAGTGTTTTATATGATCCTAAAAATTCCTCAACTCTCTTAATAGGATTGTTCATTAATAATTCACAGCCAGTAATAAGAAATAAAGATATTATTAACAAAAAAATTTTTTTCATTTT
>CAZBQC010000049.1:1811-2894 GCA_964494015.1 uncultured Muribaculaceae bacterium | reverse complement strand
GAAAATGCTGTTGAAATCGCTCTTAAGCATATGAAAGAACCATTGCCTTCCATTAGAGAAAAGGTTCCTTCCATTCCTCAGAGTGTCGAAAATGTTATTTTAAAATCGACGGCTAAAAATCCTAAAAATAGATATAGTAGTGCTCACGAAATGCATGATGATCTTTTAACAGTTTTAAATGATGAACGAATCAATGAACCAATGTATGTTTATCAGTACAAGGAACATGATCAGGAAGACACTAAAATTTTACCGATTATTACCGATGCTAACAAGGCCAAGGTCACTGAAGAATTAGCTCGACCTATTATCGATGAGGATATTAAGAAAACTAATACTTGGATTTGGATTCTATCAGGTATTTTCGGCTTAGCTGTTTTAGCTTTGGCCTGGGTTTTTATTATCTCTCCAGCAATTAACAATATTCCGGATATTAAAATACCAGATGTTACTAATATGACAATCGTCGATGCTGAAGAAAAGTTAAAGAATGTTGGCTTTACCGTTAACTTAGAAGTTGAAAAGATAGAAAGTGATAAGGTTGAAATCGGATGAATTGTTAAAACTTCTCCAGCCATCGGTCGAAGTGTCAAAAAAGGTACTGAAATCACGCTCTATGAATCATTAGGAAAAGTTGCCTACGTCATTGAAGACTATCTTGGAAAGAACTATATTGAAGTGAAAACCATTCTTGAAACAATCCATAAATTGATTGTCACTGTCGAGAAAAAAGATGTTCCCGAAGGTGAAGAAGATAAATACGATGAGCAAGAAATAATCGAGCAAAGTTTGGAAGTTGGTACCAAAGTAGCTGAAGGGACAAAAATCACACTTTACATTCCCAATATCTATGAGATGTATCCTGATATGGTAGGTGAAGGTTGGACACTGGACGAAGTTCGGGCTTTTGCCGAAAAATATGAGTTAATTTTAACTGTCATCGAGCAAAAGACCAGTGAAGTTGCTCCAGGGACGTTAATATATCAATCACGAACAGCAACTGATAGAATTATTAAAGGGGCAACTTTAAAAGTAACAGTTGCTATCAAAGATTCTGGCGAAGAAACTGATGATCCTATAGAC
>CAZBQC010000049.1:0-1801 GCA_964494015.1 uncultured Muribaculaceae bacterium | reverse complement strand
TGCCTGTTTCTGTCCTGGAAAATTAAAGAAAATGAAAAATTTTCCAGTTGTCGGAGATAATGTCTTATTTGATTTGGAAAAGCGAACGATTATCAAAATTTTACCTAGAACTAACTTACTGATTCGTCCTCGGGTCAGTAATATCGATCAAGCTTTAGTCATTACCAGTCTAAAAGCTCCTGATTTTTCAACTAATTTATTAGACAAATTATTAGTCATTTTAGAGTTTAATAAAGTTAAACCGATTATTTGTCTCTCTAAAGAAGATTTACTATCTAAAAATGAAAAACAGGAACTAGATAAAATCATTTCATATTATGAAAAAATAGGTTACTTAGTGGTCTCCAATACTGATCTTTTGACGATTAAAAAGTTACTGAAGAAGAAACTGACAGTTTTTATTGGACAGACTGGTAGTGGGAAATCTACTTTATTGAATAAAATTAATCCAGATTTACATTTGCGAACTAACGAGGTTTCGCTAATTTTGGGTCGTGGACGACATACGACAACCAATATTGAACTATTTGAATTGGAAGAAGGAAAAGTCCTAGATACTCCTGGCTTTTCGGCTATTGATTTTATTGGTATGACCAATGATGATATTAAAAATAATTTTGTTGAATTTAGAAACTATAATTGTGTCTTTAGAGACTGCAGGCATCTTAATGAAAAGGATTGTCTGATAAAAAAAATGGTCGAAAATAGTACGATACTTAAATCACGATATGATAATTACTTAAAATTTATAAGGAGGTAAAATGAAGATATCAGCATCGTTTTTAACGAATAAAAATATTCCAAAGACCTTAATCAAGCTAAATGAAACCGATGTCGATTATATTCATGTCGATGTTATGGATGGCAAGTTTGTAAAGAATAAAACTTTACCTTTTAATGAAATGAAAAACATCTATCTCTTTACATCAAAAAGGTTAGATGTTCACTTGATGGTTCAAAAACCACTTAAATTAATTCACGAATATGCCTCTCTTAATGTTGCCTATTTAACAGTTCATTTAGAAATTGACGAAGATATCAATAAATTATTGGAAACAATTAAAAGTTATGGTATTAAATGTGGTCTTTCGATAAAACCCAATACCGATTTGAATCTTTTATATAAATATTTGGATCAACTAGATTTAGTTTTAGTGATGGCTGTTGAGCCTGGTGCTGGTGGACAAGTATTTAATGATGAGATACTACCTAAAATTAAGGAAATAAGAAAAGAAAATAAAAAACGAAAATTATCAACTCTAATTAGTGTCGATGGAGGAATAAAACCTGAAAAGCGACAATTATTAAATAATGTTGATATTCTAGTAAGTGGTAGTTATATAACTTCTGACGATGACTATCAAAAAATGGTCGATACTTTGAGATGAATTTGACTAATTTTAAATATTATATATAATAATATAGCAAGGAGTGAATTTATGACTTTGTTTGAACAATTAAAGATACTTCCTAAAATTGATTTGCATGTTCATCTAGATGGGAGCGTCAAAAAGGAAGTCGCTCTATATTTATCTGATGGGAAGTATAATATTCAAGAACTTGAAGATTTAATGGTTTTAAATAGTAAAGTAGCTGATCTATCTGACTATTTAAAAATGTTTGATTTTCCGATTAGTTTAATGCAGGATAAGTCATCATTAGAATTAGTTGCTACTGAGTTTGCCAAGGATTTAAAAGAAGATAATGTTATTTATGCCGAAGCTAGATTTGCACCTATGTGTCATACTAAAAAAGGATTATCACAATTAGAAATTGTTGAAAGTGCCATTCGAGGAATTAA
>CAZBQC010000048.1:0-3645 GCA_964494015.1 uncultured Muribaculaceae bacterium | reverse complement strand
CCAGGAGAGACACCACAGGCGAATCCAGTAACTAGAAGTTATTTCTTAAGACTTTGGTTAAATACGGAACGAATCTTAATCAGTGATACTGATTAAGTACCAGGAAAGAACAGATATACACCAACCGAATTTCAAAACAAGTATGCTTCAGTAAAGATTCAAGTCAAAGGAGATATGACACCAAAGAGTATGCCACCAACAATATTAGAGAAAATCAATACTGATTTATCAGCTAATTTATATACACCAGCAGGAGATAATGATCAAACTTTTATTGTTGGAACGGCTAGCGATGATAATTATAAACCAAATAATTACTTATGGTACAGTGGCAAGATGTGGCGAATAGTTGCTTTAAACAAGACAGATGGATTAGTAACATCAATTAAATTAATAACTCAGGATTTAATGACAACAGTTCATCGAAATGGTAGTGTTGTGAATGGCGGTAGTGAGGCAAGCGCTGTTTACGAAGGAAGTTTTATCTATCAGTGGTATGAAGATTTTTATGAAGCATTAAGAAATCCAACTAGTTATCTTGTTGCTAATTATAGCTGGAATGCCACTCAGGTTGGTGATAACAGTAAACCCCCTAATACAACCATGGTAACAGCACCAGTCGGTACTTTAAATAATTATGAATATGTAAAATCTTATACTAATACTACTGGTGCCAATGGGTATTTAAATATCGGATATCAATGGTGGTTGATAAATCCACACACTTCAACTAGCAATGCTGGAGTGGTCTTAAGTTCCGGCTCTACTTCAAGTGCAGGATATAGTAGTAGTTATTCGATTCGTCCGGCTATCAATTTGAAATCTAATCTGTTTGTAAGTAAAGGTAATGGAACAATTAGCAATCCGTATTCTCTAGTGGGAGATAATGATCAAGAAGTAAATTTATTAAATAAAAATTTAAATACTAGATATAGTGGAGAATATGTTAGATTCAATAATGAAGATTATCGAATTGTTAAAGTAGAAAATGGATTGACCAAATTGATAAAAATTGATTACATAAGAAATGGCGAGACAGTAATAACCAAATCATTTGGAACAAGTAACGCATATTCACAATCAATACTAGATGGAGTTAATTATTGGGGAGGATATTTAAATAATGATACAACAAGTGGCTGGTATGGTAGTTTAAGTAGTAACAATCAAAATATGATTGAAACTGGAACTTGGTATTTTTCAGGAATAGTAGCCCATACTGCAAGTTATAAAAAAAGTATTTGTGAGACAGTTAATCCCCTTGAAAATGGAGGAACATTAACTCAAACCTGTGATAAAACAACAACAACAGCCACAGCAAAAATTGGATTACTTCGACTGGGCGAGATTTTTGCTACTCAAATAGGTGATGGGTCTACCAGTTCTAGTAACATAGAGCTATTAAGTCCAACAGCAGCAACTTCCATCCATTATGTAACTTCAACTGGTGCGATAAGTTCACAATCAGTATCCAATGTAACTTCAACTCGACTTACATTTTATCTAAAATCCAGTGTTAAAATAGCATCAGGTGATGGCACACCAAGTAATCCATTTACTATAGCTATGGCTTAGTAATTTTTAAATGTGAATTCTTATATTAAAAATAAAAATAATTCAAACATAATAAAGAATATTAAGCACAATAAAAACTTAATATTCTTTTTATTTGTTAATAATATATTTTGGTATTAAAAAACAAATGTCAAGAAGTGTCATATTGCTTTGCCGGTATCATATATTATGGTAAAATAAATAATAGCGAGGTAAAAATGAACAATAGAGATAAGTATGTGTTTAATATTTTAATGATGATGGTCATTATACTAGTATTATTTTATTCCTTTCTTATTTTACGGGATTATTCAAGGGATGTTAATTTAAAAAGGAATGAAGCAGCCACCAATCAAAAAGAAACTTTAAAAGGTAGCAATGATATAGATGATCAAGAAACTACACAAGAGGAAATCAATGAACAAGAAAATAATCAAGGATCTTTACCTGATGGTAGTGAATTAAAAGATTTTGATAAAAGTGTCAACAATAATAAAAATAATAATAATAATAATAATCCTGTTAAAGAAGAACCGTCTTTATCTGATGGTAATTCAAGTAGTGGATATAACCCTGTGACCGATGTGACTTCTTCGATTGTTGAAAGCTATAAAGGGAAAATTACTGGTTATGGACCAGATTGTTATGGTTGCACTACTTTAGAAACAGCCTCTGGTATGTATATTGGCGGTGGAAATATCTATTATCAGGATAGTATTTTTGGTAGAATTAGAATTGTGGCTGCCGATAAAAGATATCCCTTTGGAACCATCGTTAGAATATCAAATTTATCAATTTATCAAGAATCAATCTTGGCTGTGGTCTTAGATCGAGGTGGAGCAATTGGCGATGGAAAACAGGCTAATTTTGATTTACTTTTTGAATCTGAAGCTAAGGCAGCCGTAGTTGGAATAACCTCAGCTAATTTTGAAATATTAAGATTAGGATATTAGTCCTTTTTCTTTTAGAGGGAATTTATGAATAATGAAATAATTGAAGAAATAAGTAAAAACTTAGGAATCAGAGTTAAACAGGTTGAAACTGTTTTACAATTACTACAAGATGGTAATACAATTCCATTTATTGCCAGGTATCGAAAAGAGTTGACAAGTTCGCTAGACGAAGATGCTCTTCGAAAAATTGAAGAAATATACCAATATCAAATGAATCTTTTGGAGAGAAAAAATGAAGTAATTAGATTAATTGATGAAAAGGGATTATTAACCGACGAGTTAAAAGAAGAAATAATAAAAGCTCAAAAACTGGTCGAAGTAGAGGACTTGTATCGTCCATTTAAAGAAAAGAAAAAAACGAAGGCTAGTATTGCCATTGATTTAGGATTAAAACCATTGGCAGAGACCATCATGAGTTTTAACTTTAGTGGTAATCTTGACGATCTAGTTAAACCTTATTTAAATGAGAAAGTTTCTAGTACTCTTGAAGCTTTAAATGGAGCAAGGGATATCATTGCTGAAGATGTAAGTGATAATTTTAAATTTCGAAAGTGGATGAGGAGATATCTTTATTTAAATGGAATAATTACTAGTAAGGTTAAGAAAAATCATTCTGATCAAGATAAAGTATATGAGATGTATTATCATTATCAAGAAAAAGTTAATCAGATTAAACCTCATCGTATTTTGGCTTTAAATAGAGGTGAGAAGGAGAAAGTTCTTCAGGTAAACATCAATGTCGATGAACAAGAAATCATTGACTACTTGGAAAAAAGTATTATTAAAAAGAATAATTATTCCTTTAATGATTTAATTAAAGAAGCAATTAAAGATGCTTATCAAAGATTAATTTTTCCTAGTGTGGAGAGAGAAGTTAGAAGTGAGTTAAAGGATAGGGGAGAAACATCTGCTATCAACAATTTTTCACGCAATTTAGAAAGATTGTTGTTGACACCACCAATCAAGGAGAAAGTTGTCTTAGGTTATGATCCGGCCTTTCGGACCGGATGCAAACTGGCGGTTTTATCCAAGACTGGTGAAGTATTAGAAATTGTGGTAATTTTTCCTACACCACCTGATGCTAGGATCGAAGAAAGTAAAAAAATTATATTAGATTTGATAGATAAATACCAAATTG
>CAZBQC010000047.1:0-3663 GCA_964494015.1 uncultured Muribaculaceae bacterium | reverse complement strand
TTAGCATTGATTTCAGTAACTTTTCCAATTATATAGTTATACATATTATACCTCTAACATCATTATACAAAAAAATCGACAATATTTCTACTTTTTTTCATTAATTAGAGAATATATTATTATTAAAAAAAGATTGAAGCTATCAATCTTTAATTTAATCTTCTTTTTGAAAATCACATTTACTACATTTGAAATGATGATCTTTCTTGACTAAAATGCTTTTGCACTTCGGACAAAATTCATTGATTGGCTCATCCCAAGTAGCAAATTTACAGGTGGGATAATTATTGCATCCATAAAAGATTTTACCTTTTCTCGTCATTTTCTCAATGACTTTACCACTGCATAACGGACAGTCCATAATATATTTTGTTTCTTTTACTTCCTTTTTTACATATTTACAGGTGGGATAATTACTACAGGCTATAAATTCACCATACTTGCCCTTACGAATAACTAACGGACTATCACAATTTGGACAATTTTCTCCCGTTTCAGGAGGAGCTTGTTTTTCCATTTCCTTAAATGCTGAATTTAAAGTTGGTTCAAAGATGGTATAGAAATCTTTTAAAACTTTAATATTATCAATCTTGCCGTCAGCTATCTTATCTAAATCTGTTTCCATATCAGCAGTATATTTAACATTGATAATACTACTGAAAAATTCCTGTAATTTATCGGTAAGTTCGATTCCTAAATCGGTTGGAATAAACTTTTTATCTTCCGTTTCAACATAATCACGCTCACGAATGATATCCATAATTTTAGCATAAGTTGAAGGACGTCCAATTCCTAACTCTTCTAATTCTTTAATGAGTCTTGCTTCTGTATACCTAGCTGGTGGCTTGGTATAATGCTGTTCATAAAAGATATCATTAGAACTTAAAATTTTATTAACTTCTAAGTTAGGCAGAATTTTATTTTCACTATCCTCATAATCACTATAAACTTTTAAATAACCATCAAAAATTAGAATTTGACCAGTAGCTTTAAATTGATAATTGTTATTATCTAAAATAATGGTCGTATTATCTGTTTTAGCATCCGCCATCAAACTAGCTAAAGTTCTAGTATAAATAAGTTTATATAATTTATATTCGTCAGTCGATAAATAACCTTTTATTTGATCTGGTTCTCTCAATATAGATGTTGGTCGAATAGCTTCATGGGCATCTTGCACATTGTCAGTATTTTTAGCTTTCTTGACGTATCCAACATAATTTTTACCATAATTATTTTCGATCTTTTTCATAGTCCCGCTGACAAACTCGTCACTCAACCTAATCGAATCGGTTCGCATATAGGTAATAAGTCCAACTGTTTCATTTTTCAAAGTAATGCCCTCATAAAGTTTTTGAGCAATCATCATGGTTTTTTTAGCTGAAAAGCCCAACTTTTGAGAAGCATCTATTTGTAAAGTACTAGTTGTAAACGGATATTTAGCATTTTTTTTCTTGGTTTTCTTTTCAAGACTGACGACTCTAAACTGATCACTGAGCTTGGTAATTATTTCTTCAGCTGTCGTTAAATCTTTAATTTCAATATCCTGATTATTATAATTAAATAAGTCTGCTTCAAAATCATCGAAGGCACTTGTTATCGTATAATATTCTTCACTGACAAAAGCTTTGATTTCTCTTTCTTTATCAACGATTAATTTTAAAGTGACGCTTTGAACACGTCCAGCACTTTTAGCACTGGTCTTCGATTGAATCAGTTTACTTAATCGAAAGCCGATGATTCTGTCCAATATTCTTCTGGTTTCTTGACTTTTAACTAAATGATCATCAATCTTCTCTGGATGATTAAAAGCTTCAATAACTTTATCTTTGGTTATTTCATGAAAAAGAACACGGGCATAATTGTTTTCCTTTAAATTAAGAGTATCCTTTAAATGCCAACTGATGGCTTCTCCTTCTCGATCAGGGTCAGTTGCCAAATAAACCTTATCACTTTCTTTAACCGCTTTTTTTAGATTACTGATTACTTTTTTCTTACCAGTGATTGGAATATAATTAGGCTTAAAATCATTTTCGATATCGACTCCCAAGCCATATTTCCCAGTCGTTGCCAAGTCACGAATATGACCGATACTTGACACCACTTTGTAATTTTTACCTAAATATTTCTCAATCGTTTTACTTTTATGTGGAGACTCAACGATTACTAAATTCATGGACTACACCTCACTCTTATAACTTATACTAGTAATTTTTAATTTTGTCAACTCTATATATATTATTACATAAATTTCTAAAAATCCGTAAAAAAAACAAAAAAATATGAAAAATCATATTTTTATGAGCGACCTCCGCCACCGCCAAAGCCACCACTAAATCCACCACCGGAAAATCCTCCACCATGGCCACCGCCAGATGATGCTTGACTGGAAGCAATCGAAGCTCTACTCGACGAAACAGCTGTTGTCACGGCACTACTGACACTATGTGAAATAGCCGAATTTAAGATACTACTCGTAATATAATAATCCATTAAAGTCGGTCCAGTGGAAGTAGTTGACATCTCCTGCAGTTTAATTTTCATACTCTTTTCTAACTCTCTAGCACATCCTAACACAGTAGCGTAAACTAAATACTTTTCCCAAAGAGCAATTTCTGGCAATTCTTTATCACTAAAATGACCAAAATCTAATAAAAATCTTTTAAAGGCACTCCATTTATTGTAATCCTCAACACCCTTGATGGTTCTTTTTTTAAACACTAATAAATAAATCAAAGTAGCAATCATCACTACTGGTATCAGAAAAACAAAAATATTCTCTAATCCATTATTCATATTTAATGAAAACAGTAATACTCCGCTAACTAAAATAATAAGAAAACTTAGCGTTTTAAAACCCAAATGAGATTCAAAGAGATTAGCCTTTTTTCCGCTTTCTTTAGCCATATTTATCCATTTATTATATTTATTCATAAAAATTTGAGCATTGGTGTAATTTTTGCTGAACTTTTCAATTTCTTTTAAAGTTACACTGTCAGTTGTACCAATTATATTGAACAATAATTCGATAATTATTGAGTCAAAATTATCTAAATTTTCTTTATTTGCTATGATCAAACGATAATTTTTCTTATCGTTAGGCAAACCCTCAACTTTAATATGTTTTCGTTCAATTAAGGATAAAATATTAGCTTTAAATCCTAAAATTGTCACATTTTTTTTCATTAAATATTCAACTAACTCAGGAGTATAATTTTCAGGAATCTCACGATAATAATCGTATTTATAGTTGGGTTTTATTTCTTTATCGTACTTACGATAAGCATAAAAAATTAATAATCCGACACCTAAATACCAGGCTACTGTAAACCCTTTGATAAAATTAATAATTAACTTAGCACTATTTCTTTCCTGATTTGCTTCGGCAGCTCTTTCCTCTTCTATTTCTAAAATATGGTCAATAGCATCGACCTTACTCTTTTTAGTACTATTAGATACCAAAATCTTATTAAAAATTACTCGTACATCCACAGGATTGTAAGCACCAATAAAATCAGAAGTTAAATAGACTGTCTTATCATTTAATTTTTCAATATTTCCGTTAAGTGGTCCATGTGCCCAAAACCTCATCGTTGAATCGTTTTCAGGTAAATGTACTTTAACTTTAAAATCAGTAATATTTTCAGTATGACCATTACCTAA
>CAZBQC010000046.1:0-3942 GCA_964494015.1 uncultured Muribaculaceae bacterium | reverse complement strand
AAATTTAAAATACTGTAAATTTGATGTGGATAAAGAAACATCTAAAATTAAAATCGTTTATCCAAGGACTATTAGAAAAGCTTCAGTTCAGCAAATGAAAGTTTTAAAATATTTAGCAGGACTTCATTATTGTGATTCATCTAGAATAACTTATCTAGATCATCCCATTCTTTCTCGAGGTCCTCAATTAGTGAAAAGTTAACAGATTATATTAAAGGTATAATGTAAAAAATAGCCAAACAAGATAGTAAAACCTATCTTTTTTTAGTTATTTATTATATACTTAATATGGTGAAGATGTATGTACTTAAAAGAAATAGAGATAAATGGTTTCAAATCATTTGCCGATAAAACAACCATTAAATTGGATGACGATATAACCTGTATTGTCGGTCCAAATGGCAGTGGTAAGAGTAATGTTGTCGATGCTGTTCGTTGGGTTCTAGGGGAACAATCAATCAAGTCTTTACGAGGCGATTTAACGATGACCGACGTTATTTTCAGTGGCAGCAAAAATCGTAAACCGCTAAATATTGGAAACGTCGCTATTACTTTTGATAATAGTGATAACTATT
The DNA here is from genome assembly GCA_964494015.1 of uncultured Muribaculaceae bacterium. GTDB lineage: Bacteria > Bacillota_I > Bacilli_A > RF39 > UBA660 > CAZBQC01. The sequence goes on along the minus strand of CAZBQC010000046.1, from coordinate 3,367 downwards.
TAAATATTCCTTATACGGAAGTTGTCATTAAAAGAAAAGTCTACAGGAGTGGTGAAAATGAGTATTTTTTAAATGGTGAAAAGTGTCGTTTAAAAGATATTACTGATTTATTTTTAGATAGTGGGGTCAGCAAAGAATCTTTTAATATTATTTCACAGGGCGAAATAGGTAAGATTTTAAGTAGTTCTTTGATAGAACGTCGTCAAGTTTTTGAAGAAGCAGCCGGAGTTTTAAAATATAAGAAACGTAAAGAAGAAGCGATTAGAAAGTTAGATCGAACGACTGAAAATACAAGTCGGGTCAGTGACATCACCAGTGAAATTGAAACTAATCTTGCTCCTTTAAAAGAGCAAAGTGAACAAGCGACTAAGTATTTAGACACTAAAAAGCAGTTAGAGTCAATCGAAATCGCATTGCTTGCCACCGAAATAACTAACCTTAATGAAAACTATCAGATCTATAAGAAAAGAGCTGAGGAACTAGAAAGTGAGATTATCAAAACTACTAATCTAACTAGTAGTACCAAGATCGATACGGCGAAAAGGAAAATACTTAATCTCGAAAATGAGCTGTCCTATCTAAATCAAAAATTATTGGTAATTACTCAGGAAGTTGAGGAAATCAATAGTGAAAAGAAAATCTTGCAAGAACGAAGCAAATATGATGCTAGCGATATTAAAGTTCACGATAATCTTGTCAATTTGAAGGAAAGTAAATTAAAATTAGAAAATGATCTTGATCTACTAAATCAGGATCTTACCTATCTTAAGAATAGTCTTGCTGAAGAAACATCCCTAATTGAGAATTTGATGTCTGAACTGGATAAGTTGAATCAACAAAAAGAGGGACTGTTAAAAGAATATAATTCTAAGAATAAGGAATTATTAGAAAATAAAAATCGGATCGATATTTTAAATGGAAGTCTTGAAAACAACAGTACGATTCCACCATCTGTCAAGAAAGTTTTAGATAATCCTAAGCTTTCGGGAGTTAAAGCTGTTTTTGGGAACATTTTAGAAACTAAAGAAAAGTATCTAGTAGCTTTAGAAGTAGCGATTTCAAGTAGTAAATCGATTATGATTGTCGAAAATGAAAATCGAGCTAAGGAAGCTATTGATTATTTAAAAAACAACAACTTGGGAAGAGTTACTTTCTTTCCTCTTAACGTTATAAAACCTAAGGGGATCGACTATGAAACACTGGCTATTTTAGAAAAAGAAGATGACTATTTAGGAATTCTTGCCGATTTTGTGACTTATGATAAGATCTATCGCAATATTGTCTTAAATCAATTAGGCAATGTTGTTTTAGTGACCGATTTATCAACAGGAAATAAAATTAGTCGATTGATCAATAATCGTTATAAGATTATTACTTTGTCTGGTGAAGTAATCCATGTTGGAGGAAGTATTACTGGTGGCAGTTTAGGATATAACAAAAGTTCGGCGACCATTAAACAGGAACTGGCTAAAAGCTCTTCCGTCGTTAATAACTTGGAAAGTAATCTTGAAAACGTCAGTCGACAAATTACTGAATTGGAAGGTAAAATCAGTAAAATAAATGGTCAAATTGCCGAAGAAAAGGTAAAAAATGTCACCTTGGCCGAGGAATTGAGAACTAAAGGCAGTTTACTAAATACTCAGCAAAGCACTTTAAATAGTCTCCGAGAAGAAATTAATACTTTAGCTTCGCTTGAAGACGATAATTTTTCAAAAGAGGAAGAAAAAATCACCGGTCGTTATTATGAAAAAGTTAAAGCTAAAGAGATGTTAGTTAAAGAAATAGCTGTTAAAACCAAAGAAAAAGAAAAGTATCAGGATGAAGTTGCTAATTTGGAAGTAGAAAATAAAATTAACAATTCTAACCTAGCTAAACTAGAAAAAGAAGCTCAAGAATGTGAAATTAATATTAGTAAATTAGATATCAAATTAGATAATTATCTCAACACTCTTAATGAAGATTACGAAATGACTTATGAAAAGGCTAAAGAAAATTATGAATTAAATCTTGAAATTGATGAGGCTAAAGAAAAGGTTAATGAATACAAAAATAATCTTAAAGAGCTAGGGATAGTCAATGTTCTAGCCATTGAAGAGTATCGTCGAGTAAGTGAAAGATATCAGTTTCTGACGAGCCAAAAAGAAGATTTATTAAAAGCTAAAGATGCTCTTCTAGAGATTATTACGGAAATGAACGAAGTTATGAAAGAAGAATTTTTAAATACTTTCTTGCAAATTGAAAAAGAGTTCAAGAAGGTCTTTAAAGAACTATTCAATGGTGGACAAGCTGAATTAAAGCTAATTGATCCAAGTGATTTACTTAATACCGATATTGAAATAATTGCCTCTCCAGCTGGTAAAAATTTGAAGAGTATCTCTTTATTATCCGGCGGTGAAAAGACCCTGACGGCTATCAGTTTGCTGTTTGCCATTCTTAATGTCCGCCATGTTCCTTTCTGTATCTTTGATGAAGTCGAATCAGCACTAGATGAAGCTAATGTTGTAACCTTTGGTCAATATTTAGGTAACTATAAAAATAAAACTCAGTTTTTATTAGTAACTCATAAAAAGAAAACGATGGAGTATGCTAAGACCTTGTATGGAATTACGATGCAAGAGTCTGGTGTCAGTAAACTAGTTAGTGTCAAACTAGAATAAGGAAAATATCGAATGTTTTTTGTCATTAAAATAATGGGCAAATTATATATTTGTAGTATGAAAAGATTAAATGAAATATATGATTGCCCATATGTAACAGAAATTAGTGGTATTAAAACTAATTCTAAAGAAGTAGTTAAAAACGATTTATTTATTTGTGTAAAAGGAGTAACTACTGATCGACATGAATTTATTCGTGAAGCTGTTTTAAATGGTGCTAAAGCTATTGTCGTCAGTAAAGATATCAAAGAAGATTTTGGAGTTCCACTTATTAGAGTAAAAGATACTAATTTGGAACTAGAAAAATTAAGTCGTAGATTTTATGATGATCCACCTAGCAAATTATCTTTAATTGGCGTAACTGGTACCGATGGTAAAACGACAGTATCGACCCTTATTAAAAATTTGTTAGGTTCTTCTTGCGCCTACATTGGTACTAATGGTGTAATTTATAAAGATCAACAAGAAGCGACTGCTAATACAACTCCTGGGATTGATAAAATTTATGAATATATGGATAGGTTTATTAAAAGTGGTTGTGATACGGTCAGTATGGAAGTATCAAGTGAAGCTTATTATCGACATCGAATTGATAATTTAAAATTTGATATCGGGGTTTTAACTAATATTACTGGCGATCATTTAAATATTCATGGAACATTTGATAATTATTTGGAATGTAAAAAAAAGTTATTTGAAAATATTAAAAA
>CAZBQC010000045.1:0-4239 GCA_964494015.1 uncultured Muribaculaceae bacterium | reverse complement strand
TGTTTAAATAAGGTTAATGATTATGTCGGAATAAATAATTTGTCATATCAAGGAAGTACTGTTGTCAAAGATACTTGTGATTTAACAGGCAGAACAGGAACTTTTAAAGAAGTTAATCCCTTACGAAATCAATATGTAAGATTACCATATACAGAAGAATATATAAATGCAGCCCTTGAAGGAAGTCCTAATAATATATGCACAGGTTCAGCTCAATATCAGTGTCGAGGAAGAAACTTTATGTACAATAAGACCACTTACTGGTCAGTCAACGGTCGTGCCTCGAGTTCGTGGTCTATGCGTCATGTGTACGTTGGTGGCGATGCGGGCAGTAGTAGCGCTAGGAACTCTAGTGGCGTCCGTCCAGTTGTTACCTTAAAACATTCAGTGTTAATTTCTGGTGGTACAGGAACAGACGCCAATCCTTATCTAATAAAATGGTAAGTAAAAGAAACTTACTACAAGGTTAAACAATGTAGTAAGTTTTTATCTTATTATCAAATAAAAATCTAGTAAAAAAATCCTCCTTATGATAAAATAAATAATAGAGGAATAAGAGATGAGAAATAAAAAAGGATTTACTTTAATTGAATTACTAGCTGTCATGACTTTAATCGCAATAGTTTCAGGAATTGCTACCATGATTATTACAAAGTTTTTAAAAGACGCGAAAAAAAATACCTACAAAACAATCGAGAATGATTTAAAATCAGCTACTCAAACTTATTTTATTGATAATGCTTCGTTGATACCAACAACTTCTATCACCGTTACCTTGGATACTTTAATTGCTAATGACTATCTAAAGACGATAAAAGATCCTGATAAGAGAAATGGTTCTTGTGATAGTTCTTTGAGTAGAGTAATGGTGACTAGGAATGAGAATCCTGAGAATATTGATTTGTCATATCAAGTTTGTTTGGTATGTAGTAAATATACTTCAAGTGGGTGTTAAAAATGAATCAAAACAAATCAAAAATAAAAATAGTTTTTATGGGAACTCCGGAGTTCAGTGTTCCAATTCTAAAAGCATTGCTTAAGAACTATCAGGTAGTTGGAGTCGTAACCAAACCTGATAAGGAAACAGGAAGAAATAGAGAACTAAAATTTTCACCAATCAAGACTCTAGCTTTAGCAAATAATTTGCCAGTTTTACAGCCAGAAAAAATTAAAACCGATTATCAAAATATTATAGATTTAAAACCAGATCTAATTGTTACCTGTGCATATGGACAGATTATTCCCAAAGATTTACTTGATTATCCCAGATATGGATGCATCAATGTTCATGCTTCACTTTTACCGAAACTTCGTGGTGGGGCTCCAATTCATCATGCTTTGATCGGTGGATGGAATGAAACAGGCATCACTATTATGTATATGAATGAAAAAATGGACGAAGGAGATATCATCAGTCAAAGAGCTATTCCAATTATGGAAAATGATAATTTAGGTACACTTCACGACAAGTTATCACAGCTGGGAAGTGAACTTTTAATTCAAACTCTACCAGAGATTATTGCTGGTACGAATAAAAGAGTACCTCAAGACCATAGGCTTTCAACGTATGCTTACACTATTAAAAGAGAAGATGAATTGCTTGATTTTAACAAAACCACTAAGGAAGTGTATAATCAAATTCGAGGTCTTAATCCTTATCCTGGATCTTACAGTCTTTTAGAAAATCGAATTGTTAAAGTTTATGAAGGATACCCGTCCAGTCGTAAATATGATAATTTAAAAAGTGGGCAGATAACATCTTATTATCAAGATGGAATAGGTGTTAAAACTAAAGATGGTGAAATGGTCTTAACAGTCGTTCAGTTTGATGGTAAGAAAAAAATGAAAGTAACGGATTACTTGCGTGGGAATAAGAAAAATTTAATTGGGAAAGTATTTAATCGAGGTGATTAATATGGAAGAGAATAAACTAGGAGGTAGCAATAAATTTGATTATCGTAAAATAATCAAATTCTTAAAGACACCAAGAGGCCGTGCCGTCATATTTTTTGCTTTTTATTTATTTTTCTTTATTTTTATTTTTTCTTTACTAGGAGGAACAGAAAAAAACGACAATAAACCACTGTCCTTAATTGAAAAAATAACCCATGCTATGGTTAAAATTGAAGGGAATAATTATCAATTTAAATATACGATAACTGATCATCTTCATAATTATGTTTATGAAGGAAAAAAATATGATATAAAAGAGCAGTTTAAAGGTTATGCAGATGAACTTGTCACTGATTATCAAAGTAAAGATAATGTTTATTTTAAAAAAATAAATGATAATTATATTAGAATTGATAGTCCTTTTTATCCTAGTGAATTATTCGATATTAAAGAGTTAAAGAGATTGATTAAAAACAGTAAACTTTACTCTAAAACTGAGTATGAAAATAATGAATATGCTTACACTTATCAGTTATCTGTAAAGGATTTGATTAATCTTTTAGAGAATGAAGAAATAGATGATAGTGAAGAGATTGTTTACTTAACGATTATTTTAAAGGATGATCTCATTAAAAAAATTGAAATTGATGCTACCAAATATTATGAATATTTAAAAGAAGAAATCACTAATTATAAGATTACTCTTGAATATAATGGATATGGGAAAGTTACAGATTTGATATTAGCTGAAGTAGTAGAATAAATAAAGGAGATTAAAGATGTCTAAAAAAGCTTTTACTTTAATTGAACTCTTAGCTGTTATTGTTATTATTGGTCTAATTATTGGAATAGTAATACCTGCGGCCAGTAAGCTTTTTAGTAAAACGAGTAAAGAACAGCATAGTTATTATGAAAAGATGATGGTGACAGCTGCTAAATTATACATTGAAGAAAATGAAGGAATAACCATCAGTTGTGTGAGATTAAGTACTTTGCTTACTCAAAAGTTATTAAAAAAATCGACCTGTAATGGAACTAGTGAAGAGGGATATGTTAAAAAAAATACGTATTATAACCCTAGTGATCCTCTTGCTTACAAAAAAGAAGAATATCTTGCTTATTTTAAATGTGTTAACGGTACGAATCCTTATACGACAGCCTATCCTGGTTTTCCTAGAGGTTATGATGTCTATGCTATGCCAGGTGGGTGTTCTTAGTTAAAATAATTTTCATTTAATAACTGATAAACAGGGATAATTTTATATCCTTTTTGTTTGATATAATTTATCGTCATACTTAACTCATTTAAATTACTTTCACTTAAATTAAGACTGATAATTCTTCCACCTCTTAGTTGACTTTTAACCCGACTATAAATATTTGTCTTTGCAATTACTGTTGGTAACACAGTATACATATTGTTATTTTGACATTGATTTTTCACTTTTTCATCTTTATATTCAACAAAACAGTAGGGTAAGTTATTTTTATTTAAAGAAACTAAGATAAAGTAAAGATCATCATTATAATCACTACTAGAAATACTATGATTATTACTGATTTCCTTCATTAAAGTTTCATGGTTCTTAATATCCTCACTATTTAATAAGAAAGTCACCTTAATATTCTTTTCTTCTAAAACATTCAGAATTTTTACAATCAACTTTATATCATTAACTTTGATTAATAGGGAAATACTATTTTTTTTAGCAAGCGAACCAATAAGATACTTATCTAGGGTTTTAACTAAACTAATTTCTGGTTTGACCTCATTGTAGACTAATAAACTGCTGTTGTAAGCTCCATAACGTTTCATCTTAGAATAACTAAGATCACTAGCGACAACAATTCCATTTAAACCAATTTCCGCCGTATCATCGCTGTGAACTAGTGCATTGACACTTTCTACTTCATAATAATCAGCACTTTCTTTAATAACTTTCATAATTGGATCATTACTTTTAATTATCTTTACTAACTCACTGGTATAGTAAAAACTAAAGATAAAAAGCAAAATAGTTATAACAATGGGTAATACTTTTTTCATCTAACCATCCTTTTGACTAATAAAATATATGAAAATTAGCTAAAAAAAATGAAGTTATTCAGTAACTTCAGTATTTAATTTAGAATTCTTTTTTAATCTCTTTGCTTCTCTGGCCGATAATTTAACTTTCTTACCATCTTCTCTGATGATATTTTGTAAATTAAGTTTTTGTTTATGTCTAGTAGCATTAAGTGCATGACTTCTTCTATTTCCAAATAATGGTTTTCTCTTAGTAGCATTCTTTGCCATAACTTTTCCTCCTTATGCCTATTCTGCATCGATATAAACTTTAACATATA
>CAZBQC010000044.1:0-4346 GCA_964494015.1 uncultured Muribaculaceae bacterium | reverse complement strand
CACCAATTATATTATGGTTTTTGAATAATAAAATATACAATGACATAAATTTAAGAGAGGGGGGTTTATGGTTTTAGTTTTAAAGTATTTAAAAAGTTTGGTTTTTATTTTAGTACCTTTAATCATTTCAGCTATTATTTCGACCATCATTAATTATTTTGATTTATTAAATACTAATTATATAAAATATCTTAATATTATTTTAATTATTATTTCGATGTTTATTGGAGGGTTTTATTTAGGGAAAAGAAGTCCAGCTAAGGGATGGCTGGAAGGTATCAAAATCGGCTTAATTTGGGTGTTTTTACTTTTTGTTGTCTCTTACTTGGGATTCGATAAAGGAATTGATTTTAAGTCCTTAATTTATTATATTATTCTGGTTTTTGCTAGTATGTTTGGTGGAGCAATCGGGATTAATAAAAGAAGTAATAATTCTTAAATTTTTCACACAAATTACATAATAATATGTATAATATTAATTGGAGTTGATGAAGATGAATGTACTAATTGTCGACGATGAATTACTAATTAGAGAAGTTATCAAGGAGTATTGTCTTAATGAAAATTATCATGTCTTTGAAGCTGCTGATGGTGAGGAAGCTCTCGATATGGTTGAAAAAGAAAATATTGATGCCATCGTTTTGGATATTATGATGCCAAAATTAGATGGCTTTACTGTCTTTAAGGAGATAAAGAGTAAGAAAAATATTCCGACGATTGTAGTTTCAGCTCGAAGTGATGAATATGACAAACTGTTAGGTTTTTCATTAGGAATCGATGATTATTTGACTAAACCCTTTAGTCCAAAGGAATTGATTGCAAGAATTAAGGCTATTACAAAAAGAAATAATGCGGCGATTAATAAATATATTTATCAAGATCTAGAAATAGATTTTAAAGCTCACAGTGTTAAAATTAAAAATAAGGAGATTAAATTAACCTTAAAGGAATATGAATTACTTACTTATTTTATTAAAAATGTTAATATTGTCGTATCAAGGGAAGAATTATTAAGTAAAATATGGGGCTATGATTATTATGGAGATGACCGAACAATTGATACACACATTAAAATGCTACGTAACAATTTAGGAGTATATCGCGATTTAATTGTTACTGTTCGTGGAATAGGATATAAATTTGTCACTAATTAAGAATTCTCTAAAAATTAAAGTCTTCCAATACTTAATAATTTTTTCCAGTGTTATTTTAATCTTGTTGTGGCTTTTCCAAGTAATTTTTTTAAATACTTACTACGAGTTTACAAAAACCAAGGAATTAGAAAGTGCCATCAGTAAAATCAGTCATAATTATGATGATAATGATTTTATCAATACTATCGATCAAATGACTTATGATAAAGGTATTTGTGTTGAAATAATCGATCAAAATAATAATATTATCTATACGACTGATGCTATGAATCGAGGATGTATTACCTCTGATCAAAAGTTTGGTTCTGTTAATTTATACAAAAAAGATTTTATAAATAGTGGCGAGACTAAAACTAGTTTTAAGATCACTAATCCCCGTTTTAATAATGAAACATTAGTTTATGGTGCTAAAATCAAAGATAATGTCTATGCTTTTATCAACACTTCTTTAGTACCAATTGATTCGACGATCATGATTTTAAAAAATCAATTAATTATTGTCTCAGCTGTCGTTTTAGTACTCTCAATTGTTATTGCCTACTTTATCTCAAAAAAGATTTCAAAACCGATTATTACTTTAAATGAAAGTGCTAAAAAATTAGCTAAACAAGAATATGATGTCGTTTTTACAACTGATAATGATTACGACGAAATTAATGAATTAAGAGATACTCTTAATTACACGCGTGATGAACTTTCTAAAAATGATGAATTAAGACGTGATTTAATGGCTAATGTCTCTCATGACTTAAAGACACCACTGACGATGATTAAAGCCTACGCCGAAATGGTTCGAGATCTAACCTACAAGAATAAAACAAAAAGAAACGATAACTTGAATACGATTATTACCGAAGCTGATCGCTTGAATATTTTAGTCAATGACATCTTATCTTTATCTAAATTAGAGTCTAATATCGAAACTCTAAAGATCGAAAAGTTTGACTTGGTCGAACTTGTCAAGACGATCGTCGAACATTACAAAATCTTTTCGTTAACAGAGGATTATAAATTTATTATCAATATGCATGAGACAGTTATAATTAGTGCTGATAAGAAAAAGATCGAACAAGTAGTTTATAATTTAATTAATAATGCTATCAACTATACTGGTAAAGATAAGAAAGTTTTTATCAATATCTTTGATTTTTCGAAGAAAGTAAGACTGGAAGTTGTCGATACAGGAAATGGTATCGATCAAGATGATTTAAATAAGATTTGGGATAAATACTATAAAACTGACAAGAATCATCGTCGTCATACAGTAGGTACTGGTTTAGGTTTAGCTATCGTTAAAAATATCTTAAGAGTTCATAAATATAAATATGGTGTCGAATCGGTCAAGGGTAAAGGAACTGTCTTTTACTTTGAAATACAAAAAGAAAAAGATGATTAATAAAAATCATCTTTTAATATGTAATTATTTTAGTATCAGTGTTACCAGTTCTAGTCCATCCCGTTAACGATGCTTGACTACTCCATTTTTTTTCAGTCTTTTTGTTGCCAGTTTTCTTCCAGCCTTCAACTGTTTCGTAGTAACTCCACATTGTTTCACGTTTAGTTTCAACTTTTCTAGTACTGTAAGCATATTGTTTTAATGTTTCTTCTGTTTTAACATAACCTTCTGGTAGATCTTTCTCCAACATGAAGTCAGTATAGATCCATTCACCAGTTTTAACTTCTTCAGTAATTTTATGTCTAGTACGATAACGGTAATATGTTACTGTCGTATAGTTTGTTCCAACCGTGATCCAATCTTGATAGCTACATTTGTAAACAAAAGTCCAACTAGCACAATTGCCACCACAAGCAGCATGAGTACTTACTGAACAGCTTAAGACTTTTCTGGTTGAAGTCGTTGGAATACGATATGAGAAGTAATCTACTTTAGTACTGCTCCATCCTTTGATGACGCCACTTTTTTCAGAAACCTTTTTAGTTTCAACATCTTTAGTTTCGCTCTCAGTATGTTTAGTTTTAGTCCAACTTGACCAACCTGACCAATCAGACCATTTTTCGACGGTCGAAGTAGTCTCCTTATAAAGTTTTCCTTTAACTAAGGTTCTTTCAATTCGTCTTAAGTCCTTGGTTTCTTCTTTGTATTCAGTTACCCAATCACTATACACTGACCATGTTTCCTTATTACTATATTTTTCAAATTCATATAGCGTTCTTTGATACTCATAGTAAGGAACTTTGTGTTCAGTTGGTTTAGGTGTTGTTTCTTCCGTACAACCAGATGGACATTTATCGTAGCAACCCATATACTCAATAACATGGTTAGTAGTACTTGGACAAGATAGAGTAACAGTTAATTTGTATTCGCTATCTAATCTTGTTACTTCGACATAGGATGCCTCTTTATCACATGATTTTCCATCTTTATCGACAAATGGTAAAATTAGACTTAAACTTTCCATTTCCTTCAAAGTCATTTTGACACTGTCGCCAACATTTTTTGGCAATCTTTCGTTGGTGTAGTAATCTTTAGCTACTTCCTTCATCTCATTGATATTGTTTCTATAGACACTATCGTAGAACGGTGTCATATTTGGCATTGGAAATAACCACATCAATAACAACACAAAAATGACGATCAATACTAACTTTATTAAAAAGTCTTTTACTGGAAATTTATGTCCAGCTTTTGTTGATTCCTCGGTATACATTATAATCCCCCTTCTTTTTATGGTTGCTATTATACAACATTTCAATTATTTTGTCAAGTATTGTCTTAATTTAACGATTGTTTCGCCATCATTAAAGAAATTAACCTTAGATTCTAAGACTCTTTTATCTTGTTTTAACACCTCACGAAGTTCCTTTTTAAGAATGCCTTTACCTTTGCCATGAATGATAACTACTTCAGCAATATTTAATTTGATGGCATCGGTAATAAAGTCATTAACTAATATTTTTACGATCTCGCGGTGTTCACCATGAAGATCTAAAACCCGAAAATTACTGTTGTTCATTTTTTTGATACTCGCGAATAACTTCTTCTAGCTCTGGAACTGAATAGCGACTGCCAATTTTTGTCACCGATAAGGCCCCAGCAATATTAGATAGTTTCAAAGCTAACTCTAAATTAAAGCCATTAGCAATAAAGTAGGTAAATGCTCCATGAAAGATATCTCCCGCACCAGTCGAATCGATGGCTTTGACTTTAATACTAGGAATTTTTAGATATTT
>CAZBQC010000043.1:4229-4584 GCA_964494015.1 uncultured Muribaculaceae bacterium | reverse complement strand
AGGGGCTAGTGTCGTCAATGCACTATCAAAATGGTTAGAAGTAACGATTAAAAGGGATAAAGGTGAATACTTTATTCGCTTTACGAATGGTGGACATGTCGAAATGCCAATCAATAAGATTGGAACGACGAATCGCACTGGTACTAAAGTCCGATTTATGCCTGATGATAGTATCTTCCCGAATATTAACGTATCATATACGACCATTTGTGAACGCATGCAAGAGTCAGCTTTTTTGATTAAAGGACTTACTATCGAGGTAATCGATGAAGAAGACGAAAAAAAGAGTACTTTCTATTACGAAAACGGTTTGGAAGCCTTTGTCGAATATTTAAATGAGGATAAAAATATTTTA
>CAZBQC010000043.1:3607-4219 GCA_964494015.1 uncultured Muribaculaceae bacterium | reverse complement strand
AATTAATTTCTCAGGACTTCGCGAAGGGATTGAAGTAGATATTGCTATGCAGTACATCGATAATTATAATGAAAATATTATTTCCTTTGTCAATAACATTAAAACGATTGATGGTGGCAGTCATGAAGTGGGGTTTAAAGCTGCTTTAACTCGTTGTTTTAATGACTACGCCAAAGAGAATAATTATTTTAAGGGTAAAGATAAGACCTTTGAAGGTAGTGATGTCCGAGAAGGATTAACAGCTATTATCAGTGTTAAAATACCTGAGGCCTTATTACAATTTGAAGGCCAAACCAAAAGCAAGCTCGGAACACCAATTGCCCGTAATATCGTCGAGAGTATTACCACCGAAAAACTTCAGTTCTTCCTCGAAGAAAACAAAAAAGTAGCGACCGATATTATCGATAAGTCAATCAAGAGTAAAATGGCCCGAGAGGCGGCTAAAAAAGCTCGTGAAGAAATTCGTAAAGGAAAAGGAAAAAACGGTAGGGAACGAGCCTTATCTGGAAAACTGACTCCGGCTCAGACCCACGACCGAAAAAAAAATGAATTATTTATTGTCGAGGGAGACTCAGCGGGAGGTTCAGCTAAGCAGGGTAGAGACCGTAAATT
>CAZBQC010000043.1:2952-3597 GCA_964494015.1 uncultured Muribaculaceae bacterium | reverse complement strand
ATTTCAGGCTATCTTGCCACTTCGTGGTAAAGTTATCAATACTGAGAAAGCGAGACTTGAAGAACTCTTAAAAAACGAAGAAATCAACACGATGATCTATACAATTGGAGCAGGAGTTGGCAGTGATTTTAATGTCGAAGAAATTGAATACAACAAAGTTATTATTATGACCGATGCCGATCAGGACGGCGCCCATATTCAGTGCCTACTTTTAACCTTCTTTTATCGCTATATGAAACCGTTACTAGAAAATGGCCACTTGTACATTGCTTTGCCACCATTATTTAAAATCATCGATGGTAAAGAAGTACAATATGCTTATACTCCGGAAGAAATGAAGCAACTTATTGCCAACAAAAAATGTAATATTCAACGCTACAAAGGGTTGGGTGAAATGAATGCTTCCCAATTATGGGAAACGACGATGGATCCAAGTCAGCGAACCTTAATTAAAGTCACCATTTCTGATGCTGTTTTAGCTGAAAAAAGAGTCAGTGTTTTAATGGGAGATAATGTTGAACCACGTAAAGAATGGATTGAAGAAAACGTCGAATTTTCAATGGAAGATGAATATAAAATCTAGAAAGAGGCTGTCTAATGATAATTGTTAAAGAAGATATAGAAACTATCCTAAATGAAATAATT
>CAZBQC010000043.1:0-2862 GCA_964494015.1 uncultured Muribaculaceae bacterium | reverse complement strand
ATCAAAAGGTAATCGGTTTAATTAAACCACAAGATTTTGAAAAAGCTAATGATTTTTATCGAAAAAAAATCACTAAATTAAACTGTATTGATCGAGTAATCGAACAAAAGGAGCATTTAAAAGGAATTAAGGATATAGCCTTAAATTTAAGATTAGCTGACGAAATCATCAGTGAAAAAACTTATGAATGCTTTTTAAATATTACTTATTTAGATAAGATATTTAATAGATTGACCATCGAAAGTAATCAGCCACGAAATAAGAAAATTCTAGCTGAGTATCAAAAATATCTATCTAAAATTCAAGATACTAATGATCATCTGAAAAAATCAATGATTATGCGCTTGAAGAGGTTATGGGTGAAAGATTTAAAAGATACTCCAAATACATTATTCAAGATCGTGCCATACCTGATGTTCGTGACGGTTTAAAGCCCGTTCAGCGAAGAATTTTATATGCGATGTATCGAACCAAAAATACTTACGATCACGATTATTTAAAAAGTGCGGCAACAGTTGGAGAAGTTATTGGTAAATATCATCCTCATGGAGACACATCAATTTACGATGCTATGGTTCGCATGAGTCAAAATTGGAAGGCTCGATTGCCACTAATTGATATGCAAGGCAATAACGGTAGTATCGATGGTGACAGTCCAGCAGCTTATCGTTATACAGAAGCTAGATTAGCAAAAATAAGTAACGAGCTCTTGCGTGATATTGATAGAAACACCGTTATTTTTGCTCCCAACTTTGATGACAAACATCAGGAACCAACGGTTTTGCCAAGTCGTTTTCCAAATCTTTTAGTAAACGGTGCCTCTGGCATCAGTGCTGGTTATGCTACAAATATTCCACCACATAATTTAGGAGAAATTATCGACGCTACCATTTTTAGAATCGATAATCCTAATTCGCGACTTGAAACGATAATGAATATTGTCAAAGGACCTGATTTTCCAACTGGGGGAATTATTGAAGGAATTGACGGTATTAAGAATGCTTATACAACTGGTAGAGGAAGAATTATTATTAAATCCAAAACCTTTTTTGAAGAGACCAAAGGTAGAAAAGCCCTTATCGTTAGTGAAACACCTTACGAGGGAAATAAATCTTTCATCGTTAGAACAATTGATGACATTAAAATCGATAAAAAGATTGACGGTCTTGTGGAAGTCCGTGATGAATCGGATAAAGAAGGCTTAAGAATTGCTATCGATCTTAAAAAAGAAGCTAATGAAGAACTGATTTTAAATTATTTATTAAAAAATACTGATCTTCAAATTTCATATAATTTCAATATGATTGCTATTGTCAATCGAAGACCAAAGCTATTAGGCTTGCTTGAAATTCTTGACTCTTATGTTACTCATCAAAAAGAAGTAATTACTAGAAGGTGTCAGTTTGATTTAGAAAATTACAAAATTAAGTTTCATATTGCCGAAGGATTAGTTAAATGCATTTCCATTTTAGATGAAGTTATCAGAGCCAGTAAGAATAAAGCCGACTCGATTGTTAATCTAGCTAAAACTTTTGGATTCAGTGAAAAACAAGCTGAAGCCATTGTTATTTTACAATTATATCGACTATCTAATACTGATATTAAATTATTGGAAGAAGAACTAAATAATTATCGTGACAATATTAATCGTTTAACTTTAATCTTAAGCGATGAAACTGTCTTTCGAAGTTTGATGAAAGATGAACTCAGACAAATTAAAAAGGATTATTCTCTACCTCGAATTACAGAGATTAAAGAAGAAATAACTGAAATTAAAATTGATACCATCAACATGATTCCTAAAGAGGACGTAATCGTTTTAGTGACAAAAGATGGTTATGTTAAAAGAACTAGTTATCGGAGCTATATGGCAAATAAAGATGAGCCACTTCTTAAAGATAATGATTACGTTTTAGGATTGTTTGAATTAAATACTGTCGATACGGTTTTATTATTCACGAACCTTGGAAATTATTTATATGTTCCAGTCCATATCATTCCTGATATTAAATGGAAGGAATTAGGAAAACATATCAGCAATCTTATTAAATTAGAGGATTCAGAAGAGATAATTTCAGCACTTCCAGTCACTGATTTTGAACAAAATAAAAGTAGTTTGATTGGTACTAAAAATGGTATGATTAAAAGAACTAAGATTAGTGATTTTAAAATTAGTCGTTACAATAAGACAGTTAGCTGTTTTAAACTAAAA
The DNA here is from genome assembly GCA_964494015.1 of uncultured Muribaculaceae bacterium. Classification (GTDB taxonomy): domain Bacteria; phylum Bacillota_I; class Bacilli_A; order RF39; family UBA660; genus CAZBQC01. The sequence continues at coordinate 650 of CAZBQC010000043.1, read as the reverse complement.
GAGAATGACTCTGTCGTAACTGCATTAACAGCTACTTATTCAAATATTTTTATTGGTACTGCTAATGGTTATGGATTATGGTTTGATCTAAATGATGTTCCAGTGGTCGGATTAAAAACCAGTGGTGTCAAGGCTATTAATTTAAAGAATGATTACGTCGTTAATATTAGTAATTTTGATTCTAGTGAGTATCTTACAGTCGTTACTGATAAAAACACAGCTAAGAGGGTTAAATTAAGTGAATTTGATAAATCTAACCGAGCTAGACGAGGTTTAGTATTAGTTCGAGAAGTAAAAACCAATCCATATAAAATTTTAAAAATCTTTATTACGGATAGCAAAGCTGTCATCGGACTAAAATCAATCAATAATCTTGATTATCTGAAAGTGACCGAAATACCGATTGCCGATCGTTATTCGACTGGTTCTTCAATTACTAAAACCAATCTTATCGATGTCTTCGTCGTCAATAATTTAATTATAAAAGATAATTTATCTCTAGAACACTCTACTGACCAAGATGATCCTAAACAATCTAAATTAAAACCTTCATTAAAGGAAATAGATGAACGACTGTTTGATATCGATAAATACCTAAATAACTAGTACAAATTACCTAATGAATGCATATAATTTATTAGGTGATTTTT
>CAZBQC010000042.1:0-4652 GCA_964494015.1 uncultured Muribaculaceae bacterium | reverse complement strand
ATCTTATCCGTTCAGGAATTATTAGGTCATAAAAATATTGCAACGACAGGTATTTATACTCATATCATTGATGATCGATTAAAAGAAGTATACTATAAAACTCACCCTCGTGCCAAAATGAAAGGATAAAAGTTAAAATGAACTACATAATTGGAAAATACAAAAGAACTATTTATCAGACCGAAAATGGTTATATTGTCGGTCTTTTTAAAATTAAAGATAATGATATCGATGAGTGTCATAATAATAGGATTATTACTTTTACTGGCTATTTTTCAGAACTTAATTATGACGATGAATATAAATTTTTAGGAGAATTTACTAAACATCCTAAATACGGAGAACAGTTTACCGTCACTAGTTTTGAAATAATTCTGCCTAAGGAAAAGAACAGTATCGTCGAATTTTTATCTAGTGATTTATTTAAAGGAATTGGCGAGAAAACTGCTGAACGAATTGTCGATACCCTAGGAGAAAACGCTCTAAAGATTATTATGGAGAACCCTAATAACTTACTTTTAGTAAAATCCATCAATGAAAAACAAGCTAAATTGATCTATAAAAAACTACATGAATATGAAAACAATTATCAAACACTAATTTATCTAGCTGAAATTGGGTTCAATACTAAAGATAGCGGTATTATCTACCGTAAGTACCGAGAAAACACGATGACAATTATCGAAGAAAATATTTATCATCTAATGGAAATTGAAACGATCACATTCAAAAAACTTGACCAAATTGCTAAAAAAATGGAGATATTACCCAATGATCAAAGAAGGATCAAGGGTGGAATTCTTTATACAATGGATGAAGTATGTAACTTATTCGGGCATTCATATTTATTTAAAGAGGAGATTTTTAATTTTACTAACCGTTCTTTAAATACCCTTATTTCGGAAATAGAATTTGATGAAGCAATAAATTCGCTACTATCGGAAAATAAAATTATGAAAATAACTGATAATTATTATCTATGTACGATGTATCAAGCAGAAATGAATATTACTAATCGTATAAGTTATTTAAATAATTTACCAGATAATAAAGATAAATTACTTGATAAAAAGATTAAACTATTGGAAAACTACTTTTCCATTAACTATAACAGTGAGCAATTAACAGCTATTAGAGATTCTTATCTTAAGAACTTTCTCATTATTACTGGCGGCCCAGGTACTGGGAAAACGACTATTATTAAAGGAATTGTTGAACTATATCGTCAAATTAATGATTTAGATTATGAGCAGTTAATTAATGAAATAGCTTTACTAGCACCGACGGGAAGAGCAGCCAAACGAATTGCAGAATCGACTGTTTTGCCGGCAACCACTATTCATCGTTTTTTAAAATGGAATAAGGAAAGTAATAAGTTTGGTGTCAATGAATATTCTAGGAGTATAGCTAAACTAGTCATTGTCGATGAAGCTAGTATGATAGATACCTATCTACTAGATAATTTATTAAAAGGACTCAAATCGAGTACAAGAATTATTTTAATTGGCGATTATAATCAGTTGCCCAGTGTCGGGCCCGGGCAAATCCTAAAGGATTTAATTGATAGTGAGCAATTAAGTACCATTAAATTAGAGCAATTATATCGTCAAAAAGAAGGCAATAATATCTTAACTTTAGCACATAATATCAATAAAGGTATTCTTTATGATGAAATTTATTTAGAAAATGATGATTATCATTTTATTGAAACCAATACCGATAACTTAAAACAAGAATTAATTAAATTGATCAATAAATACAAGGCTTCTGACTATCAAAAGTTTCAAATTATGGCACCAATGTATAAAACCTATAATGGTATTGATAATTTAAACTTAGTCATCAGAGAGATATTAAATCCACAAGATAAAAGGAATAAAGAAATCGTTATCAATGAAGTAATTTATCGAGAAAAAGATAAAATTATTCAATTAACCAATATGCCAGACGATAATGTTTATAATGGAGATATTGGCATCATTGAAAAAATTATGACTAGTCCAAAAAAAGAAATTTATATTAATTTTGAAGGTAATTTAGTCAAATATACAGCTAGTAATTTTAATAATTTTAAACATGGCTATGTTATCAGTATTCATAAAGCTCAGGGGAGTGAGTTTGAGACAGTCGTCATACCATTAGTTCGTGAATATAAAAAGATGCTTTATCGAAAGCTTGTTTATACAGCAGTCACGAGAGCTAAAAACGAATTGTATATCCTGGGTGAAAAGCAAATTTTGAAAGATGCGATTTTAAAGGATGAAACTGATGTTAGAAGAACGACGATTAGAAACATGCTGATTGATAAGTATAATAATATTTCACTTACTCATAATAATACTGGTACTTAAGTACTAATCATATTTTGAAGTGTAGGTGATAAAAATGAAAATGAAAGTTGGGTTAATACTTACTGCCCTAGTAATAGGTGGAACAATTCTTTACTGGAATATGTGTCCAGAATTTAAACATGAAGTAAGTGAAGACATGAAGAGATTTAAAAAAGATATGAAAAATGACTTGCAAAATATGATGTAGAAGCCTAAATTTAGGCTTTTATTTTTGTTTCTTTAGATAAATAATTTTGTTGTATAAATAAAATATTTTTGTTATTATTATATTAAGAGTAGGTGAAGATTTATGAGACCGATTAAGAAAGAAGAAAAATTAGATCTTAAAAGATTAACCATTTTAGCATTATTGCTATTAGGGATCTTTCTTTTAAAGGAAACAAATATCTTAAATATTATCAAGGCTTTATTAATTATTGTTTCGCCGCTATTTATAGGTTTTATTTTAGCTTGGCTGTTCGAACCAATTATCAAAATATTAGAAAAACAGGGTGTCAGAAGAATTTTAGGAGTAATCTTAACCTATGTATTATTTATTGGAATTATTATTTTATTTTTATATCTAGTTATTCCCAGTTTTACTTCTCAAATTAGTGATTTTGTCAAGTCAATTCCGAATATTATCAAGTATTTTACTGATTTTATCGATAAATTGTTTGATTCTTTCGTAACGGATAATTTTGACTTAGCATCAACTAAAGATCAGGTTTTGGATAGTATTGAAAATTTTGGTCTCAATTTATCTAAACAATTACCGGAGATTTTGATTAATACTATTAAAATCTTTATTACTGGTAGCATCAACTTCTTAGTTGGAATAATTATTGGCTTTTATATTTCTCTTGATTTTAGAAATGCCAAGCGACATTTTTTAGCACTTGTTCCAAAGAAAGCTGAAAAAGATCTTGTCACGTTATTTCGCAAGTTAGATACTAATTTAAAAGACTTTGTCTATGGAACTTTATTTACGTCTTTAATCGTTGCTTTCTTCTCGATGCTTGGTTTTATGTTTGCCGGTTTAAAAGCACCAATTCTGTTTGCTTTATTCTGTGGAATCACTAATATCATTCCTTATTTTGGTCCATATATAGGTGGAATTCCAGCTATTATCGTTGGTTTTTCAATTAGTCCTGTTACTGGTATGATTACTTTGGTAACAGTTATAATCGTTCAATTTATCGAAGGCAATTTTATTAATCCTTTAGTTATGAGTAAAGCTATAAATCTTCATCCAATTACCATAGTGATAAGTTTATTGATATTTGAACACTTCTTTGGTATAATGGGAATGGTTGTAGCAACTCCTCTAATTTCAACGGGAAAAATTATTTTTGAATTTTTTCAAAAAAAATATAATCTCATGAAAATATTTAATCGCTGATTAAATATAATATAACAGTATTTAATTAAGACTAAAGTTAGGAGGCTGCTATTTTCCTAGTTTGGTCTTTTAATATATGAGGGAGGCATTTATGAAAGTATTTACAATTAGTGGTAAAGCTAGACATGGTAAAAGTACCATAGCGGACTATATTAAGGAATATTATGCTGAGAAAAGTCAAAAGGCTTGTATTATTCCTTTAGCTCGTCATATTAAAAGTTATGCCATTGATTTTTTTGATTGGGATGGAAAAGAAGAAACAAAACCACGAGATTTATTAATTGAATTAGGTACTGAAATTATTCGCATCAAGATGAAAAAGCAAATGTTTCATATTGATAGAACTATTGAAGATATTGAAATTCTTGCTAATTATTTTGATATTTTTATAGTTCCTGATAGAGAAGCTGAAAAAGGTGATCTTAATTTCGTATCCTTAAGGTACTTTAATCCTGCAGGTGACGATTTTGAATGTGAGATAGGGGAATTCCATGACCCTGAAACTCACTTAATTCAATTAGTATTAGAGTTAACCGTCCTCATTATGAAAGTGAGTTGACTGGTAGTCAGAAATCACATATTACAGAAACAGAGCTAGATAAATATCAAAGATTCGATTACTATATCGAAAATGATGGTACTTTAGAAGATTTAAAAAAGAAAGTTTATCATTTAATGAAGGTGATAAAATGAAAAAGTTATCCAGTAATGAAATAAGAAATATGTGGTATGAATTCTTCCAAAAGAAAGGCCATAAAATACTTGAAAGTGCACCTTTAGTACCTGTTGATGACGATTCTTTGCTTTGGATTAATGCAGGAGTGACTCCACTTAAAAAATACTTTGATGGAACAATCGTTCCTGAAAATAAAAGATTGGTAAGTATTCAAAAATGTATTCGTACTAATGACATTGAAAAT
>CAZBQC010000041.1:0-4808 GCA_964494015.1 uncultured Muribaculaceae bacterium | reverse complement strand
AGGAAAAGAATGGGAAAAGGCTCTTGATAAATCTTTCCAAAAAAATGTTAAAGCTGCTAAAATATCAGGATTTAGACCTGGTAAAGCACCACGAGATTTATATGAGAAGAAATATGGGAAAGATTCATTGTATAAAGATGCAGCTGATTTGGTATTACAAGATGCCTATCTTAAAGCTTTAAGTGAAAATAAGATCATCCCAATCGTTCCACCTAAAGTCGAGCTTCATAGTTTAGATGATAAAGGTGTCGAATTCTTATTTAGCATCATCACTAAACCAAAAGTAAAAATTAAAAAGTATAAAGGTTTAGGTATCAAAAAAGATAAGGTGGAAGTAACTAAACAAGAAATTGAGCATGAAATTGAACATCTTCTTGAAAGATATGCTGAATTATCCCTTAAAACTGATGGAGTTATCGAAGTAGGAAATACAGCGATTATCGACTTTGAAGGATTTAAAGAAGATAAGGCTTTTGAAGGCGGTAAAGCTGAAAACTATGCTTTAGAAATTGGCAGTCATACTTTTATCCCTGGTTTTGAGGAACAATTAATTGGACTAAAACAAGGTGAAGAAAAGGAAATTAAAGTTACTTTTCCAGAAGATTATCAAGCCCTAGACTTAAAAGGTAAAGAAGTTATCTTTAAAGTTAAGGTCAATGAAGTTAAAGAGAAAATCAAACGCGAACTAGACAAAGATTTATTTGAAGACCTAGGTATGGAGGGTGTCGACAGTAAGGAAACTTTAGAAAAAGAAGTCGAAGCGATGATTAAAGCCAAAAAAGAAACAGATAATGAAAACAAGTATGTCGACGATTTACTAGAAGCGATTGGTAAAAATACGGAAGTTGATATTCCAGATGAGCTAGTTGAAGAAGAAACTGAAAGATTGTTGAAGAGCTTCGAAGAAAAAATCAAAATGCAGGGTATTTCATTAGAACTATATTATCAATTTACGAAATCTACTGAGGAGGAATTAAAGAAGATTCTTGAGAAAGAAGCTTTCTCACATGTCCTATATCGCTTGATGCTGGAAGAAATCATGGAAATAGAAAAAATTGAAGTATCAACCGAAGAAGCTGAAAAAGAGTCCGAAGAACTAGCTAAAAAATACAATATGGAAAAAGCAGAATTCTTAAAACAATTTGGTAATATTGACATGATTAAATACGATCTAGAAATGCGTAAATTATTAGAATTCTTAAAAGAGAATAATTAATTAGAAATGAACAAACTTGTTCATTTTTTGTTGTATAAAAAGATTTCATGTGATAGACTAAAACTATAATAGGAGGCAAATCCGAATGAGTATAAAAAAGAAAAGAAAAAGTTATTATGGTCTTGTGATGATGATAGTATCATTAGTCGTTACTTATCTTTCTAGTTTGAGATTCAAAGAAATTGAAAATGTTGATTTTATCAGGAATAATTATATTTTTATAGCGATATCGATATTATATCTAATTTCTTTTATTATTATTTCTAAGCAAGATAAAAACTTAAAGATCATCAATTATCCTCTTTTTGCTGTCAATGTCAATATCATTATTTTGATTTTTTGTTTAATGTTGGGTAGCTATGATTTTGTTAAATTTATTCTTCTCTTTATACCTATTGTCGCGATCATTTTTGCTTTAGTTGGCCATCATCAAGATTCAAAAAATAAATTAGAAAAGTCAAGACATGTCGATCCCAAAAACAATTTATTATTAAAAATAATTCTCATTGTGATCGGAACCGGAGTACTAGCTTATATTCTTCACTTTCCTCTTTTCTTCTTTAGTGCCTCGATCGATGCCATCTTTAATGTCTATAGCGATGATGTGGGTACTATCATGTATTATGCCGATTATTTTATGGCTGCTATTATTGGCGTTTTAATGATTATTAAGATCAATAAAACAATCTAAAATCAATAATATTAAAAAATTATAAGTAAATGAGCAAACTACAAATTTGCTCATTTTTTATATCTTTGACTAGCAATCTCTTTATTTTTATGATACAATTTATATGATAATAGGGGTGGTATTATGAGACTAGATCGTAAAGCTCAGGCACTTGTCGAATTTGTTTTAATTTTGCCCATCCTCATTATGTTAGTTTTAGCAACTATCGATATTGGCAAAGTAATTTTAGTTAAGAATCATTTAGAAAACAAGACCAACGATATTATAACTTTGCTCAATGAAAATAAAAGTTATCAAGAAATAGAAGCGATGTTGGAAAAAGATAAGGGATATAACATTAAACTGGAGACGAGTTTTGACAGTGAGAATTATGTCACGATCAAACTGGTTGACAGAATTAAACTGATGACACCAGGATTGAGTTTGATTTTAGGGGATCCTTATTTAGTCAGTGCTGAAAGAGTCTTACCTTATGAATAATAAAGGACAGACATTAGTCATCTTTGTTTTTCTTCTTCCAGTTATTCTAGCTTTGGTAGCTTATTTAACCGATAGCAGTTTAATGATGTATGAAGACAATAAATTAGATCGTCTTAATGAGATAGTTATAGATTATTCAATCGAGAATAAAGACACCATTAATAGTGAAAAAATAAGGACACTCCTTTTAAAAAATGATCGTGATCTGACAATTGAAGAAATTATTTTGACCGATCATCAAGTCTCAATTAAGATGAGTAAAGAGATTCCAAGTCTCTTTGGCAAAGTATTAGGAATAAATAAATATACTGTCAAGTCGAGTTTAGAAAAAACGATATAGTAAGTGAGGTTAAAATGGCAAGTAATCGTGGAAAAATAATTACTGTTACATCGACTAAAGGTGGAGTTGGTAAAACGACCTTAACTCTTAATTTGGCCGGAATGTACCATGTTTTAAAGAAAAAAGTTTTAATTATCGATATGGATTTATATAGTGGTGGCATCCTAGTTAGTTTAAATATCGAAAGCAATAAAACCATCTACAATCTAGTCGACGATATCATTAACAACCGTTATAAAGATGTAGCTGACTATGTCAGTAAATATAATGAAAATATCGACGTCTTACCTTGTCCCAAAGATCCAAGACAAGGCAGTAAAATCAATCCTAAGTATATTGAAAGTATTTTTAATTCTATTCTTTATCGTTATGATGTTATCCTAGTCGATACATCTCATATTTTAAATGATATCAATATTGTTACTTTAGATTACAGCGATGTAATTCTCTATGTCATGACCAACGACCCGGTTGACTTGAAAAATACTAAGTCCTTTATGGCTATTTTAAAGGATATTGACAAGGAAAATGTCAAAGTATTACTTAATAATTCAGTCGATTTAAATAAGAGTTATTTTTCAGACTTTGATATTAAAAATATTATTAAAAGAAATATTGACTATACGATTTCTTCGAGCTTTTTTATCGAAAATATCGATAAGTATGTCCTAGATGGTGAAATTTTAATTCTTAATAAAAAGTTAAAGTTTAGGGACCGAAACGATTATCAAAAATTGCTTAGGATTGCTAAGGATTTGATAGGAGCTGATCAAAATGAGTAAGAAGAGTCTTGTTAATGAGTTTGCTGTCGATCTTGAAAAGAAAACCAGTCGTGAGATCGTTAGCGACTATCAAGTTTTTGAAGATAAAAAGCTTTTAGATAACTTAAGAAGTAGTATTATTCAAAATATTATTGATAACAATATCCCTGATTCTAAGTTACTGACTGAATTTATCAACGAAGAAATAGATAAGACACTGGACGGTTATGATTTGTCTAACTTGGAACGTAGTCATATCTTTAACTTAATCGATAATGAAATTAATGGTTATGGTCCAATTACAGAGTTATTGAACGATAAAAATGTTACGGAAATCATGGTTAATGCTCCTGATCAGATTTATATTGAAGTCGATGGTAAGGTCATGAAGGATGAAACAGTTTCTTTTATCAACAAAGATCATATTATTCGAATTATTCAAAAGATTGTTCAACCACTTGGTAGAACGATCGATGCTGCTAATCCAATGGTCGATTCACGTCTTCCAGATGGTTCGAGAATCAATGCCATCATTCCGCCATTATCATTAAATGGACCAGTCATCACCATTCGAAAATTTAAAGAAAGTATGAGTGATATTGAAAGTTTACTTCGTAACGGTACTTTGACATCTTGGATGGCACGTTACTTAGAAGCCTGTGTTGAAGGCAAATTAAATATGATTGTCTGTGGTGGAACAGGAAGTGGTAAAACAACTTTATTAAATGTTTTATCGAGTTTTATCAATGACGATGAACGTATTATTACGATTGAAGATGCTGCTGAATTAAAACTAAAGCAGAATCATGTTATTACCCTAGAAACAAGAAGTGTCAATTATGAAAGTAGTGGCGAAATTACAATTCGAGATCTAGTAATCAATTCCTTACGTATGAGACCTGACCGTATCATCGTCGGTGAAGTTCGTGGCAAAGAAGCTTTCGATATGCTTCAGGCTATGAATACCGGTCATAACGGAAGTTTGACAACTCTTCATGCCAACAGCCCGGTTGATGCCTTAAATCGTCTTGAAACGATGGTTCTAATGAGTGGTATGGAAATACCGATTAAAGCTATCCGTGAATACATTGAAAATGCTATCGATATTATTGTCAATGTCGAAAGACTAAGTGATGGTCGAAGAAAAATTACCAGTATTTCGGAAGTTGTCGATTTTGATGGCGACAATATCAAAATTGTTGAAATATTCGCCTTTAATCAAAAAGGACTCACCAGTAGTGGTGAAGTCGATGGCGAATTCGTTTTATACGATCTTTTACCAGCCACTTATCAAAAAATTAAAAATCGTGGTATCGATTC
>CAZBQC010000040.1:0-5018 GCA_964494015.1 uncultured Muribaculaceae bacterium | reverse complement strand
AATTATGATAAGATAATATTATAAAGTGGTGAAGAAGTATGAAAAAGAAGTTATTATTAGTAGTGATCTTCTTGGTAAGTATCTTGTTAATCTTCATTTTAAGAGATAAACCCTATGGTCATACCATCAATTATTTGCTTGAGGTCGACAATCAAGAATTTAAAATTAAAGAAGTTCTAATTAAAAAAGAAGGTTATTATTTATCGGTTGAACATAATAAGAACAATTACCTTTTCCATTATGATGATGTTTTTAATAACCAAAAAAAGATTTTAGAAAAAATCGCCTACTATCAAAATGGCCATATCGAGTGTCTTTATCCTATCTATAAAGACGATCATAGTAACAACAATATTCTCTGTCAAAAAGATAACGATCTATATTCCTACACCAGTCTTAAACAAACTAACAGCAGTTTTGAACCTTTCTCTTCCCTCGATTTAGAATTATTTAAAGAAAGCACCACTTTTAAGACCTACAATCGTCTTAGTATCTATCAAGAGAATATTCCTAAAAATAATTATTTAATAGTGTGGAATTATAAGGGGATTGATTTAATTACCAAGAATAATCTTTCTTCGATCAACTATTTAAATCAAGATTGCTACGATAATACTCACGGGATCATGATCGATAACTTATATCTTACTCCTGATTATAATGAGAAATATGACTTTACAAAATTTATCGTGATTGATGTGACTAATAAGAAAAAAAGTGAATTTAAGTTAAAGACCGAAATATCTTATGACAGTTATATTAATGGAATTGTCGATCATAAACTATATTTATTTGACAAAGATAATTTAGTGGAATATGAATTCGATTTAGAGAATAATAAATCTAAAATTATCGGCAATAAAGAATTAAATGGCAAGTATTACGATGGAAAGTGGCAAGAAAAAAATATTTATGATTTTTTAAATAAAGAAATTTATTTCACGAAAAATATTGACTTAAATGAAAGTTATCAAACAATTCTAGAATCAGATCACAGTTATTATCTTTATGATAAGTCCGGAAAAATGTATCAAATTTATAAGAATAATTTAAAGACAAAGATTTTATTATTTACGAAAAAAAATATTACTGATTTAAAAATATCAAATGATTTTATTTATTTTCGCGTTGGTATCAATATTTATCTATATCATGATAACTATGGATTAAGAAAAGTACTAGAAAACAATGAATTTACTTATAATAGCACGAATATTTATGATATTTATTGTGCGAAATAATTACTGATTAAGACATATAATTAGGTAGGAGGTATTATATGTACTTAGAATATACAGTTCGAGAGAACGATACTCTCGATTCGATAGCTACATATTTTAATGTCAGTGTCGCTGATATAAAGACTGTTAATAATTTAACTAATAATAATATTCTTACTGGGCAAGTATTGATAATTCCTAATACTTCGCCAATTATAGCTTATACAGTAGTCAGTGGTGATACACTTGCTAGTATTGCTCAAAGGTTGGGTAGTGATCCTAATGAGTTAGCAGCTTTTAACGGGTTAGAGCCAACTGAAAACTTGGAGGTCGGAGAGCAAATTTTTGTGCCAAGAGCTGGTTATGATTTATATATTACAAAGCCTGGCGATACTTTCAAAACGATTATTAATAAATATGGGATAACTAATGAAAATTTAATTGCTAACAACAGCTTATATTTGTTGCCAGATCAACTAATTGTATTTAGGAAAGCTTAAGTAAGAAGCTTTCCTTTTTTGATGGTAAATGATATAATGTTGATAGATAATAATGGAGGTAAGATGGAAATAATTAAGATTATTAATAAAAAGAGAAATAAAAAAAAGTTGAGTTTAGAAGAATTAAAGTATGCTTTTTTAGGTTATCTACATCAAGAAATAGATGATTATCAAATGAGTAGTCTTTTGATGGCAATTTGTTTAAATGGGCTTAAACTGCAAGAGACACTTGATTTATGTGATATTTTTATTAATAGTGGTAAAAGATTAGATTTAAGTAGTATTAAGGGAGTGAAAGTTGATAAACATTCGACCGGAGGAGTAGGCGATAAGACTACTTTAGTGATTGTACCAATTGTAGCAGCAGCTAACTTGATTTTTCCAAAGATCAGTGGACGAGGTTTAGGTCATACCGGTGGAACGATCGATAAATTGGAAAGCATAAAAGGCTTTAACACTTTACTTAGTGAAGAAGAGCTTCTAAAGCAACTAGAAACTATTGGTTGTGCTATCACCAGTCAAACTGAAGAATTGGTGCCACTAGACAAAGCGATCTATGCTTTAAGAGATGTAACAGGTACTGTCGAATCGATTCCTTTAATTGCTGTTTCCATCATGAGTAAAAAGATTGCCCTTGGTGCTGATAAAATTTTAATCGATGTTAAATTTGGCAAAGGAGCCTTGATCAAGACGATGAGAGATGCCAAAAAATTAAGTCAATTAATGATAAAAATTGGTCAGAAATATCACAAAGATATTAAAACCATTATTTCAGATATGAATAATCCTTTAGGTTATAACATTGGCAATAGTTTAGAAGTTATCGAAGCCATCGATATTTTACATGGCAAAGTTAATAATGATTTAGCTAAACTATGTTTTAAATTAGCTAGTACTTTAATTAGTATGGGAAAAGGGATAACAATAAAAGAATCAAGAGGTGAAGTTACTGAAATTATAGCTAGTGGCAAAGCCTATCAAAAATTTCTAGAGTTAGTGAAAGCTCAGAAAGGAAATATTGATTCTTTAAAAGTTAGTCCTAAAAAACAAGAGATTTGTTCTTCTTGCTCTGGAACAATTAAAAGCATCGATGCTTTAAAGTTTGGTCAACTAGCTATGAACCTTGGAGCTGGAAGAGTAGATAAAGAGGATAAAATCGATCATTCGGTAGGTATTGTCTTAAATAAACAGGTCGGGGATAAGGTTTTAAAAGATGATTTATTATGTACGTTATATATTAAAGAAAAAAGATTACCTAATGAGGACATCCAATCTTATTATCAGATTGTTTAATTTTTAATTAGTTTGACATTTTTACTAAAATGTGGTAGAATGATATCTATAATAATGGAGGAATTATGAAAAATAAAAAAGGATTTACCTTAATTGAACTCTTAGCAGTTATAGTCGTTTTAGGAATTATTATGTTAATAGCCGTAACTAGTGTGTCAGGAGTTTTAGAAAAGAGTCGAAAAGATAGTTTTGTAGCCACAGCCAGAGCTTATATTAATGCCGTAAGACAAAAAATACTTACAGAAAATATTTCCTTGCCAACAGAAGATGGTGAAGAAATAACTATTTATTTTGATAAAACGATGGTCGAAAAAGGTGGTATAACTAGTCCATATGGTCGAGAATATACGGTCTTACCAGATGCTCAAAGAGATAACGAGGACATTGAAGAGTTAAATGAAGAATTTGAAACTGCCGTTTCTGGCGTGTTTGTCTCTTGTAACTTTGATGAAGATGATAAATGCCAATATGAATATACGGTCTTTTTATCTGATGGAGTCAGAGCTACAATGGATGAGGGTGGATGCTTTCCGCCTTATCTCGGCACCCTTGAAAGTGATCTTGGTCCGGAAAAGGTGCTTGCTTTAGAAAACTGTCCAGTATAGAACTATTTCAAAAAATAGTTCTTTTCTTTTGTCTTTTAATTAAATATTCGTCTCTCTTGAGACATAAAATATAATAAGATTACTTAAGGTGGTGTGAAGATGAATATTCATGTTGTTGAACCGGGAGATTATTTATATAAGATTGGTCAGGAATATAATGTCGGTTATCAAAAAATAGCCTTAGACAATGAATTGGATCCTCACGAAAGTTTGGTAGTTGGTCAAACTTTGATCATTGTTCCTTCTAACAATTTTAAAAAATTTCGTGAACTTGAAGTTAATGGTTATACTTTTCCTAATATTGATTTGAATTTGTTAAATAAAGTCCTGCCTTCTTTAACCTACTTGAGTATTTTTAGCTATCGGATTAAAGAAGATGGGACCTTAAATACGATCGATGATACTAGCTTAATCGCCATTGCCAATAATAACGGGATTCTTCCTGTCATGGTTGTGACCAATATTGGAACAAATGATAAATTTGATAGTGACTTGGCACATTATATCTTTTACAATGAAGATGTTCAGAGTAAATTAATCGAAGAAATTGTCAGGATAATGGTTAGTAAGGGGTACACTGGACTTAATATCGATTTTGAGTATGTCTACCAACAGGATCGAGAAGCTTTTTTAAATTTTTTGGAAAAAGTTAAGAAAACCATCAGTAATTATGGCTATTTTTTGTTTGTTTCAGTGGCACCTAAAACTAGCGATAACCAAGAGGGTATTTTGTATGAAGCTCACGATTATAAAATAATTGGTGAACTGGCTGACAGAGTCGTGATCATGACCTATGAATGGGGGTACTCAGGCGGTGAAGCCATGGCTGTCTCTCCCATCAAAGCGATGGAAGGTGTCTTAAATTATGCCGTCACTGTTATCCAACCTAATAAAATCCTTTTAGGCATTTCTAATTATGGTTACGATTGGACCTTACCATATGTCGAAGGAAACTTAGCTAACTCGATTAGCAATATCGAAGCTGTTGATTTAGCAAGAACTAATCGCCAATTCATCAATTATGATTATAGTAGTCAGACTCCAAACTTTAGGTATGTCGATTCAGCCAAGAAAAAACATGAAGTCTGGTTTGAAGACGCTAGAAGTATCAATGCTAAATTAGAATTAGTAATCAAATATAACTTAAAAGGTATCAGTTACTGGACTATTGATCGACCCTTTCCTCAAAATTATTTAATATTAAACTCTTTATTTGAAATTAGCAAATATTAAAAGGTATCATTTTGATACCTTTATTCAATTTCAATTTTTTTTGTATTAGAAAGTTCTTCTTTTTTAGGAATAGTAACGTTTAATGTTCCATCTTTAAACTCAGCTTTAATACTTTCTTCATTAATATCTTTGCCTAGATAGAATTCTCTACTATATTCACTGGTTTG
>CAZBQC010000039.1:0-5032 GCA_964494015.1 uncultured Muribaculaceae bacterium | reverse complement strand
TTTGGCTTCATTTTCTCTTTCTTTGATGTAAGTTCCTATTTCCTTATTCATCGTGTCTTTAACTTTTTCCATGACCATTTCTTTGGCTTTATCGCGACCAATTCCTGAGATTTCTTGTAGTACTTTAATTTGTTCTTGTTTTAATTCTTCCACTTTTACTTGTTCGTTTTGAATTTCGTTAAGTTTATTAGTTAGTTTATCTTCACGTTCATCTAAAACCTTTTCTCTTCTTTGATAAAGTTCATCTCTTTTATCCATATTATTTTCTCTTTGGATAAGACGATCTTCAGCTTCTTTTAATTCTGCCTTCTTTTCCTTGATTTCTTTATCAGTTTCGATTTTTAATCGGTGAGATTCCTCTTTAGCTTCAAGCAAATAATCACGTTTAACCTTATCTGCTTCTTTTTTAGCTTTCTCCATAATTATTTCAGATTTTTTGTGAAGATTATTTCCTCTTAAGTGATTAATATAGGCATATAGACCTATTCCAAAAACGATTCCTAAAACGACCAGTAAAATGGAAATTACTACATTTTCCATTTTTCCTCATCTTTCTAAACTTTTTACTTCTTAAAATTCACATTTTAAAGAATCACCGTAGTTTTACGGTTAAATATGATGTTTTATTATATATTCTAATAATTAAATATTTATAATATCAACATGACATCTACCTATATTTTAGTTTTTTTTAGCTGATAAGTCAAGAGTGAATAAATCAAAAAGAGAAACCATAATTCCTATAAGTTTCTCTTGCCCAATATTGATAGGCAATATCAGTATATGTTCTTACTTTTATTTTATGTTTAATTCAACACGCAATCTTTTATTATCGTTACGACTAAATTCATATTTAGAAGTCGAGATTGTAGAAAAATTGGTGTAGGCAACATCGATTAATTCACCGTAACTAGAAAAACTACCGACCGTTGTTTTAATATAGATAGCATAGTTACCAGCTGGTAAAAATGACAAATCAAGTGTTTTTTCATACCAAGCTCTAGTCTTGTTTTTACCGTCGCTGACTCTTAACTCAATGACATAGTCACCAGTCGTAATCGATTCTAAACTGTAAGTGTATCTGGCAAAGGTCGAGATGTTTTCAAAAATAATTTCACGATTGACAGCTTTATCAGCACTGTAGTCGACATTGACATTATGACTAGTTCCCTTAATGTATAAATTATTGCCAGTGATCATTAAACTATTAAAGAAATTATACATCGGATCGATAGTTAAAGGAGCAACATCGGTAATTAGTAAGTCATTTCTAATTGACATTAAAAGTGGAGCCCCTACTTCACCATAATTTGGTTCGATATAGAAACCACGATCAGTAGTGTTTTTCCTCCTTGTCATCTCGGTAAAACCGACATTATTGAAGAGGGTTCTTGTCTTATAATCTCCATTGGTAACCTCGACATAAATGGTATAATCTCCCTGTGGAATGTTGGTTGAACTTAAATCGACAATCGATTTAAACCAACCACCATTGTAATTATACTTTTTATCATCATCTAAACTTGATACCTCATAAGGATAATCAATTAACCAACGATCAAGGTTAAAGACAACTTCACTTTTGTCTAATTGATTAACAAAAATTAGCTTGTGTTTAATATTGTTTTCCTTGGTATTATCCATTCCCTTAATTCCTAAGAAACCACTAAATTCAAAGTTATTGTTAGTTTTATAATTTAAAGTATTAAATAAGAATAGAGCATTTTTAGTGGTGTAATTATAAATTGTCAATTGATAGGTTTTAGTAGTCGTATGTCCTTTACTATCGGTTACTTGACAAGTTATCGAGTAAGTACCAAGTTCATCTTTATAATTGGAAGTATCGCAAGTAACAGTACTAGTTAAATCCCCATCTTCACGATCAGTAGCTGTCACAATAGCTAAAGGATTAAAGGTCCTGCCAATTAAAAGGCGTTGGTCAGAAGCATTAATGACTGGTGCTTCATCAGTATTATTTAGTGTGTAAGTAATGGCCCCTTTGCTAGTAGTAGTATTTATCCAGCCAGTTCCATTGGAAGTACCTGTCAGATTATACTGTATTTCTAGCCAAACCTGACCACTGATGGTTTGATAATCTAAAACGACTGGAAACGTATTAGTATAAATAGTTCCAATATTTGATCCGTTAGGAGTACTTTGAACATTGATGTAATCTTGACGAGCCGTAATAATTACTTTAGCTAAATCTTTAGAAACAATGTCGATGTCGTCGACACTGATCCAATGCTTTTGATTGATCGAATACAAAGTATTAACCAAGTAGGAAACTGGATTGTCGTCTTCATCGAGTGCTTTTTCAAAAATAGTTACATACTTATCTTTTAAGAGAACTTTTTGATTATTATCGCTGACGACATTATCTAAAGTTGCCTCGTAGAAACTATTGGTATTCTTGTTGATTTTACCAACAACTGGAGTATAAGAAGATCCGTTTGAATAAGAGATATATTTATAATAAGTGTCTTTATATTCATAGATGTTTTTAGGATTATTGTAAGTATTGGCAACAGCATTTTTACCAGTATTAATTTTCTTGACATAAGATGAGTGAATATACACATAACTATCCCAGTTATAAGATATCCAATTGGCATTGTTGCGAGCTGTTCGACTGGCATTCAAATTGGCATCACTTATTACTTTATACCAGACATTATTGTCATTAAAACTTTCTCCTGTCACTTCTTCTAAAATGGTAACTGGAATATTACTTTTAGAAAACCGAAAAGGAATGGTAGATGAAGTATTAGGCTCGGTCCTCGCATTAACTTCTGTGCCTTGGATCAGACCTAATTGATAATAATCATAATCTTGTAAACTAGCTGAATCAAATGAGTAATAGTAGTTGGCAGCCTTTTCACCCCAATATGGATCGGAGGCATACTGAACATTCATGCCAGATTTTTTATTGCCAAAATGTCCTCCATAATAACGACTGTCTAGGACCTCGCTATAACCATGAAAAATCCAGGTATTAGCATGTCCCATGATACTGGATTTAACATCTAGGTATCCGGTTGCACTGTCATAGGCTGAACTGTCGACAGCGTTATGTCCAAAAATATTATTTTTATCCATGGCGATTTCACTAGTTCCATTAGCCGATTCATTCATAGCTAATCCTAGCATCGATATCGCATTGGCACCATAAGTATTTTGAGCATTGGTAAAATAACCCCCCTGCCCATAAAGAGCCGAGTAACCAGTTGGACTGTATCTTCCATATGAATATCCAATCAGATTAGGTGTTCTTACTTTTCTAAAATATTCATCGATATTAATTGAAGAGTAAGTCGTCTTAGTACGGTGTGGTAAGTACATATAATAGTTATAGTAAGGATTGTCTTTATTGACAGCATTATTATAATTACCAGCTTTGTAATCAGAAAGCATTGTTTTCAAACTGCTGTAAAAGTAAGTTCCATCATAACTATAGTATTTACCATTGTTAATACTAGTTGGTTTAGGTCCTAAAGCTCGACCAGATGCCGTATAACTAGTTTCAATATTTCGACCATAATAGTGTGATATGCTACTAGCAGCTATTTGATAATAACTACTATTTTTAACCCAAGTTAGAGGAATAACTTTATAGTTACCATTATTTATCCAAGAGACAAGACCAGAAATCATCAATTTAACTCTTTTATTGGAAGGATTATATTCAATAAAGGCGGCATCTGTCCCACCATAATTAACTGAATGATTCATATAGGTATATATTTCACTACCAGTAGCAGTAGTATAATGGTTCGTTGTCTCTTCACCAATATCTAAGTACAATAAAGCGTAAGCAGCATCGACGACTCTGGTTTTATTACTGGATCTTTCCAAAATAATTAGATTATCTTTATTTTCTAAAACACTGCTTCCCATCGCTGTCTTGGCGTCATTATAGCTATTGTAACAACTGACTGAAGAAATGGAATCATCGGGATTAGCCAGTGCCAATTCGTAATTAGGACAGACATTACGACCTTCTAGATTACCTGAGGTAATGGCAAAAACATCTTTTATGCCAAAGATAAAATAAAAGATTAATAAAATAATAAAATATTTAGTAATTCTTTTCATTTTATACCTCCAGACAATTATTCAATTATATTATATCAAATAAAAGTTCGTAAGTACATTTATGAACAACCATTAATTAAAGAAATATGTCAAAATTTGTAAATTTGTGATGAATTGATTTTGATCCAAAATATAAACTGCTAATTCTTTATTAGCAGTTTAATTCCTATTTGATTATTTCTAATCCTCCCATATATGGTCTTAATACTTCTGGAACTTTGATACTTCCATCTTCATTTAAATTATTCTCAATAAAGGCAATCAGCATTCTCGGTGGTGCCACAACGGTGTTATTTAAGGTGTGTGCATAATACTTACCATTCTTACTGTTGACCCTAATACCAAGTCGTCTGGCCTGAGCATCTCCCAAGGTTGAACAGCTTCCAAGCTCAAAATAATTTTTTTGTCTTGGACTCCATCCTTCGACATCGCAAGATTTAACTTTTAAATCTGCCAAGTCACCGCTACAGCATTCAAGAAGGCGAACGGGAATATTTAGGTTCTGAAAAAATTCGATTGAATATTTATACATCTTGTGAAACCAAGCAAGTGAATCTTCGGGTTTACAAATGACGATCATTTCTTGTTTTTCAAATTGATGAACACGATAGATTCCTCGTTCCTCAATGCCGTGAGCCCCTACTTCCTTACGAAAGCATGGCGAATAGGAGGTCAAAGTAATTGGTAACTTGTCTTCATCGATAATTGTATCTATAAATCTTCCAATCATTGAATGTTCACTAGTACCAATTA
This sequence comes from uncultured Muribaculaceae bacterium, assembly GCA_964494015.1. Classification (GTDB taxonomy): domain Bacteria; phylum Bacillota_I; class Bacilli_A; order RF39; family UBA660; genus CAZBQC01. Next base: position 184 of record CAZBQC010000039.1, on the reverse strand, counting down.
AATATAAATCTTCTCCTTCGATCTTATACATCATGTTTTCCATCTCGGTAAAACTCATGACACCAGTTACCACATCACTTCTAATCATAAAGGGAGGCACACAATAGGTAAAACCTTTATCGATCATGAAATCTCTAGCATAGGTAAGAATAGCTGAATGAAGTCTTGCAATATTGCCAGTTAA
>CAZBQC010000038.1:0-5283 GCA_964494015.1 uncultured Muribaculaceae bacterium | reverse complement strand
AATAATCCCCGAAGTCGATCTGCTAAACTACGTGTTATCAGACGTCTAAAATAGGAAGAGTGAAATCATGAAAAAAAAGAAACGAGTTAAAGTAAGAGTTGGAAGATTTGAAAGATTTTTATATCTAGTGACGATAATTTTATTATTGATTACACCAATGATCATCGTCTTTACCAAAGCTACTTTATCGAAAGTCAATTATGATGTTGAAAGGATGAAAGAGACGATCAATACGCAAGAGAAAAAAAATGAAAGTTTAACGATGAAGATTAATGAACTGGCTTCTCTTGATAAGATTAAAGATATTGTCAAAGTTGAAGGATTAAGTTATAATAAAGATAATATTAAAACGATCATATCTGAATAGGGGAAATAAATCATATGAAAAAAGGAACGATTAATAATGTTAAAATAAGTAATATTGCATTAGTCATCGCTCTTTTTTTGTTTATAATTTTAATTTATAGAGGCAGTGAAATTGCCTTATCCAAGAAGATAGATGGCATCAATTTACAAAAGTTAGCCAATAATCGAACGACCGAAAAAGCAACTATTAAAGCGAAAAGAGGAACCATTTACGATGCCAAAGGTAAAATTTTGGCCCAAAATGTTTCTTCTTATAAAATTATTGCCTATTTAGATGAAAAACGTACTATTGATAAGAATAATCCTAAACATGTGGTCGATAAAGATAAAACAGCTGAGTTGTTAGCACCAATTCTCTCGATGACTAAAGAAGAGATACTAACGCTACTCTCTAAAATCGGTGTTTATCAAACCGAATTTGGCAATAAGGGAAAAGGATTAACAGAAATTACCAAAGATAAAATCGTTTCTTTGAATTTGGCAGGAATTGATTTTATTGAAACAGAAAAGCGTAATTACCCATATGGGAACTTTTTATCTTATACCTTGGGCTATGCCAAAAGTAACAATAATGATATTTTAATCGGAGAATTAGGTTTAGAATCTTATTATAACGATGTCCTATCTGGGGAAGATGGCTACACCATTTATCAGAAAGATCTCAACGGTTATAAAATTCCAAATACGAAAGAATTTATCAAAGATAAAACTGATGGCTCAAATATTTATTTGACCATCGATAGTAATATTCAGTTCTTTGTCGAACAGGCACTTAGTAACAGTAAGGATAAATATGGATACGAATCGATGAATTTAATCGTCGCTAGTGCCAAAACTGGAGAAATTTTAGCCATGGCATCAAATCCAGCTTTTGATCCCAATCTTAGAGATCTGACTAACTATCTAGATCCTAATACTCAAGTGGCATATGAACCAGGATCGACGATGAAAATTTATACTTACATGGCAGCTATTGAAAACGGTGTCTATAAAGGAGACGATACTTATTTATCTGGTTCTTTTGTGACTAAAGATAAAACAGTGATCAGTGACTGGAATAAGATCGGTTGGGGTCGATTGACCTTTGATCGAGGATTTTTAATGTCTAGTAATGTCGGTGTTGTTAATATCATGGATAAATATATGGATCAGACGACTTTAAAGAACTATTTTAAATTATTAGGTTTCGGCAGTAAAACAGGTATTACTTTACCAAAGGAATCGAGCGGTAAAATAGCTTTTAAATATCAGACTGAGGTTTTTAATGCTGCTTTCGGTCAAGGTATTTTGACGACGCCCATTCAGCATATTAAAGCCTTAACTGCTCTTGCTAATGACGGGAATACTCTAGAACCATATATTGTTTCAAAAGTTGTCAATCCTAACAATAATGATACTGTTTACGAAGGTAAAAGAACAGTTGCTAATAAAGTTGCTAGTAAAGAAACCATTGATTATTTAAAAGATTTAATGTATCGAGCTGTTAATGATCCGACAGCGGTTGCTTCAAGCTATCGAATTCAAGGTTATGAAATTATCGGTAAAACCGGTACTGCTCAGATTGCTAGTACTAATGGTCAAGGTTATTTAACGGGAGAAAATCAAAATATTCGTTCTGTCGCTTTATTATTTCCTGCATATGATCCCGAAATTATTATCTATGCAGCCACTAGAAAGCCGCAAAGTGGAGTCAATTCCATTTTAGTGCCAGTCAAAGAAATCGTCGAAAATGTCGCTAAATATTTAAATATCTTTACTAGTTATGAAGAAACCAAAGCTAAAAATACTTACCAAATCCCATCTTTTATTAACGAAGACATTGAAACCGCTAAAAAAATCCTAAATGACAAAGGAACCAATCCCATTATTCTAGGTAAGGGAACCAAGGTTATCGATCAATACCCTCTTAAAAAGACAGAAATAAGTAGTAGTGATAAAACTTTTCTAATAACTAATGATTCTACCTATGTTATGCCTAATATTATTGGTTGGTCCATCAAAGATGTTCGAAATTTATTGAGTTATCTCAAGATTCCATACCAGGCTACTGGTAATGGTTATGTCACTAGTCAAAATATTAAGGAAGGTACCATTATTAATGGTGAATCATTTCTAACGATTGAACTAAAAAGTTAAAACATCTTGTAAAAGATTATTATTGTATTGTATAATGATAATGGAAAGTAGATGATATATTGAAAAAGATATATACGGGAATTGATTTGGGTTCTGACAGTATTAAAATCGTGGTCAGTGAACTCTTAAATGATAAATTTTATTGTTTAGCATCTACTTCTGTCAGGTCAGTTGGAATTAAAAATGGTTTGATTGTCGATGAGACGATGGCTGCCAATTCAGTTAAAATAGCTCTTAATGAAATAGAAAACATGATCAATGTGAAAGTCGATGAGGCGATTGTGGCTGTGCCGTCTAATGATATTGAAATTACGATCGAAGAAGGATATATCGAGTTTCCTTTTACTAAAGAGATCGATGGCAATGATATTATCAATGTTTTAAAAGATGCGATTATTGGAAAAGTTACCAAAAATCGTGAATTAGTCACAGTCTTTCCCATTTCTTTTACGATCGATAAAGAGAAAGTGGTCAAAGATCCCAAGAAAGAGACGGGCATTAATTTGACGGCTAAAGCCGTTGTGACATCTATTCCTAAACAAAATCTTTATATGATTTTTAAGGTTTTAAAAGAATGCAATGTCAATATTAAGGATGTTACTTTTGGTGGAATAGGAAACTACTTCCAGGTCAAAGGAAAAGATACCGATGAAAAAGTCGGGGCTATTATCAATATCGGCAGTGAGACGACGGATATTTCCGTCTTTAATAAAGGGATTATGATAAAAAATGCCATCATTGAAATTGGCAGTAAACATATCGATAATGATATCAGTTGTGCTTATCAGATTAATCGCAAAGAAGCAAGACGATTAAAGGAAACTTTTGCCGTCAGCAGTAAACGTTATGCCGATATCAATGATTTTGTCGAAGTTGAAAATAAATATCGTGAAAAGATTAAAATTAATCAGCATGAAATAAGCAATCTGGTCGAAGAAAGATTGATCTATATCTTAAAACTTGTAAAAAAACAAATTAGTATCTTAACAAACCGTGAAATAAGTTATATAATTATTACAGGTGGTATAACTGAGTTAATTGGATTTCAGTATGTCGTCGATACCATTTTTAGAGAGAATGCTTATACAGCCAATAGTACGACACTAGGAATTAGAAGTAATAAATATACGACAGCGATCGGTGTTATTAAGTATTTTTATAACAAGATCGAATTTAGAGACAAAGAAAATTATACGATGTTTGATGAAAAGAAATGTTATGATCTTGTTTCATCAAAGAAAAAAATGAATTTATCTATAAATGCTATCTTTGAAAAAGTATTTGGATATTTCTAGAATTGGGAGGATAATATGTTTGGTGGATTAGAAATTGACCAGCTGGCTAAGATTAAGGTGGTTGGAATTGGTGGTGCTGGTGGTAATGCTGTTAATAGAATGATTGAGTCGGGTGTTAAAGGTGTCGAATTCATCGTTACTAACACTGATTTACAGGTTCTAAATACCTCTAAAGCTGACATTAAAATTCAAATGGGAGCCAATCTTACTAATGGTTTAGGAGCAGGGGCTAATCCTGATATTGGCAAAGAAGCTGCGGTCGAGAGTAAGAAAGAAATCGAAGAAGTTTTAGAAGGCGCCGACATGGTGTTTGTCACTTGTGGTATGGGTGGAGGTACTGGTACAGGAGCGGCACCAATTATTGCCGAAATAGCTCAGGCCATAGGAGCTTTAACGGTGGCAATTGTCACTAAACCATTCTCTTTTGAAGGCAAAAGAAGAATGAATAATGCCATGCAAGGGTTGGAAGCTTTAAAGAAACATGTCGATACCTTAATCGTTATTCCTAATGACCGTTTAAGAGAAATCATCGATAAGACCACACCGATGTTAGAAGCTTTCAAAGAAGTCGACAATGTTTTAAGGCGTGGTGTTCAGTCGATCTCCGACTTAATTGCGGTCGTTGGTCTAGTTAACCTTGACTTTGCCGATGTTAAAACCGTCATGCAAAAGTCCGGCAATGCTATTATCGGTATTGGTATCGGCATGGGAGAAGATCGTGCTATCGAAGCTGCTAAACAGGCTGTAACTAGCCCACTTTTGGAAACTAGTATTGTCGGAGCAACGGATGCAATCGTCAATATTACCGGTGGCAATAATTTAACTTTATTTGAAGCTGAGCAGGCAGCCGAAGTTGTAAGAGCCGCTGCCAATAACGATATCAATATTATTTTTGGATCTGTTATCTATGAAAATTTAACTGACGAAGTAATTGTTACCGTCATCGCTACGGGTTTCGAAAAAAATGGTGGCGAGGAACCTTTATATAATACCGTTCAAAGTACTAGAAGAACGAGAGACGTCGAAGTTATCGATAATGACGATGATGACGGAAGTAATGGTGAATTTGATATTCCACCATTCCTAAGAAATCGTAATTATTAAAAAGTAAATGAAATGCAAATTTCATTTTTTTTGTTCCTTATAATACTCATAAAAAAGTAAACTATCTACTGTTTTAAATCTGGTCGTAATTGTTAAGAATGGTAAACTGATAGTAGTAGACTATAATGTTGGATTATTGTCGAACCAAGAGGTATTGCTGAGAAGTAGAGTAATAATAGAAATAATCCTTCTATTATTACTATGTAGTTAGATAAAAAAGAGTAATTTGAAAAAAGGCATTTCATTTACTCTTTTTTAATTTTGTCTTAATTTATCTTTTCTTAAACTAATGAACATGATATAATAATATTAAGGTTGGTGATGTCGATGGCCAAAGTAAAAAAAGCTAAAGATGATAATAAGAAGAAATTTGAGTATAGTA
>CAZBQC010000037.1:0-5751 GCA_964494015.1 uncultured Muribaculaceae bacterium | reverse complement strand
ATTCTAAAAAAAATATTGATTAAAAACCATCAATATTTATTTTAACTTTTTTATTATCTTTTATGTAACTACTGGCTTGAACCAGTGTCCTGATCGCGTTAGCTGTCTTGCCAGCTCTACCAATTAAACGACCGATATCTTCGTTATCAACTAAGACTTGAATGGTGATTGTATTTTCTTCCTCAGAAGGAAATTCTTTAACTGATATCATGTCATTATTTATTACGACGGCTTTGACTAATTTTTCAGTTAAACTAACTAAATCCATAACTACTTACCTTTCTTTGTCTTCTTCGTTGTTTCTTTCTTTACGACAACTTTTGGTTCAGCAAACTTTTTCATGATACCAGCTTTAGCAAAAATATTCTTAACGGTATCAGATGGTTTAGCACCAACATTTAACCATTTCAAAGCTATTTCTTCATCGATTTTGATTTCACTAGGTGTAACTAGTGGATTGTAAATACCAATTAATTCAATGTATTCGCCATCTCTTGATTTTCTAGAATCACTAGCGACAATACGGTAATATGGTCTTCCTTTCGCACCTAATCTTGTCAATCTGATTTTAACTGCCATTTTCTTCCCTCTCTTTCATCAATACCATAATTATATGATGAATTCTTTGTTCTGTCAACCTTTTTTTGTTAACAGATATATTAATCTTCCAATCAGAGATATTTTTGAGGTTCAACATTTAATAAACTCATTATAAGTTCTTTATTTATACCTGTACTACTGGCATTTATTTCTGTGACAAAGGTTCGTCGATAATCGATGGCATAAACGATATAAACTCGTTCCTGATAATAACTATTTTCATAGATAAATTTATAGATATAGAAATCTTTATCAGCGACGGTAATCTTCTGATCTGAACGACTTAAATTTTTATATAGACTGGGGTTCTTTTGATGCTCTTTTTGCATCTGTTCATAATAATAGTCTATATTAATTCTGAGTAATGCTTCACCATCTCCATGAACATATTCATAGATATCGCTAAGAATATTGGAAGTACTTATTCTTACCGAGTAATCACTAGTAATATTGGAATAGTATCCAGAATATGTTTTCGAGATCGCATCTTCTGGAAAACATAAAGGAATCTTATATTTGGATAGATAATTATTATCTTTGATCTGATATTCCTTTAGGTCGCTATAATCACAAACTAATTTATTTTCATGGTTGTTGTATTTTAAGGTTCCAGTTTTTAACTCCCTGGTAGTAATTTTATAGTTCGGCTTTAAATCATTGATCTTAAAGTTGTAGACTATATAATCGACACTATCTAAAAGTATATCAAAATACTGAATTGATGAATCAAAATAGATGATAAATATTTTTTCGTTGTATTTTCCGACATATAATAAAGTCTGTCTTTGATTATCTTTATTTTCATATAAAATTTGATAGACAGGATAATTATTTTTACCTATTTTAGTTTCGCCCCTTGATATTTCTTGATAGCTTTGGTTTTGATTTTGAATTTCCGGATAAACTTTATCCAATAAATTAATTAATTCCAATTCACGATATTCGGTTGGAATATCTTTGATGATAAATGAAATCTGACTATTAGTACTATGAGTTAAAAGCAAATTATTATCTTTTTGATGGGCTATTTTCCAGGTGTTATCATATTTCAAATTCATGTCGGTACTGGTGAAGGTGATTGTCTTACTGCTTTTAGAAAGTAGCCAAAAGATCACTATCATCAGGCTTATTAATATCAAAAGTAAACCGGTTATAACTAATTTTTTATTTTTTATCTTTTTCATTATCTACCTACTTTTTTTCCACGATGACAATTAAATAATCTAGTTTACTGATAATAGTAATTTTATTCTTGTCATTTTCATAGATCTTTTTACTAGTCCCGTTTAGTTTTTCAAGGTATTTATCCTTTAATAAGTTAGTTTTAAAATCAGCGATAAAGTTCATATTAGCGATAAGACCACTAACTCTATTCTTATATCTGATACTCGTAATGTTTTGGTAAGTGTTGACGCTAATGATTGGCAGGATGATGCTTTGGTCGATATTACCTATTTTTTTGATGTGGGACGGCAGTTTATTGATAACTTTTTCATCGTTTTCCTCTATTAGGAAGAATTTTTCCTTGATATCCTGAAAATCAATGATCTCAATCTTAGAAAACTCAGTAGCTTTTAATTTTTTTTGCAGATCTTTTAAATATAAAGTCGATCGAGCTATCGAATGAGCTGTTTCGGTGGCAATACTAGTATTAACGGCGACAACTTCACCATTGACATTGTAAAGTGGACTGCCGGCATCGCTAGATAAGACGGGCAAAGCATTTTGAATGTAGTTCGAATCTTTACTATAACTGATATGAATTCCAACATTCATTGTCAATTTATAGCCAGTCTTACTCCCAATCATAATAATTGGATCATATTCTTCTAACTTTTCAATATTACCTAATATGACCTCTTTACCTGTTGCTTTATCTAATTTTAAAACGGCAATGTTCAAACCCGGTTCGATACTGATAACACCAGTAACATTATAAGCCTTACCGTTAGCATCGATGGCAATAATACTATGGCCTTTTATCAAGGAAGATTCAACATAATCATAATTAGTAACAACTACTCCCTCACTCAGGAAGAAACCATTGGCACTGCTAAGCACCCCAAATTCATTGCCATAAGTGTTTAAAATTACTACTTCCTGATAATGATTACTATATATACTGCGAATAGTCTCTTGACTTAATTTTTCTAGCTTGGAATAGTCATAAACTTTTTTATACGACTCTAAAATATAATTATTAATTGTCAATCCCTGATCGGCACTGTTTTTTTCCTTTTCGATGATTTGGCTGTAATATTCGTCGATATCATCTTGAAGGTCAACGATAGTGTAATATAATTTGTATTCATCGCTTAATTTTTTTAAAAGATAATTAAAGACAAGATTAGTAGATATTCGATCGATTTTCATGGGATCGAGTTTGTTTTTAACATCGATTTTAACATTGGATAAAAGAATCGAAATCGAGATGTACTCATCGGAGATTTTAAACACTTTGGGAGTTCCCATCTGTCGATATTCGATATTCATGTCGTTTAGCATATTGAACATTCCGGGAATATTAATACCGGATAAAATATCGTCTTTGTACTCCTGACTTTCCTTAATATATTCTCCCTTTTCATCTTTAGGAATTACTGGATTATAACGATAATTTTTAACTAATTTATCTTTTCTACTTTTGAAATCCTGGTAGTCATTTTGATTATTTTGTCCAGGTTTTCCAATCAATAAATAGGTTATCTGAATTCCCATATCATTATATTTTTTATCGAATTCACTAGTATCACTTGCTTCATAAGCTATGTTATAATCATCATTTAATTCCTTTTTAATGTTACTGGTTTTAAGATTGTTGCTAAAATCGTATTGATCCAGATTAAGACTAAAGGATTTGCTTTTGGCATTTATTCTTAAAACAATTATTAGCAAAATAATGATAATTAAGGTTACGGTCTTTTTCATCATTTATCCTCCTAACTATACCATTTCTTTAAGTATTTTTTTATTACTGACATTATTTCTAAACTGGCTGGTTTAGCTTGATTATTATTTAAATAGTAGTCATGAAAGGCTTCAGCGATGGTTTCAGCAGGAGAAGTACTGGCATAGTAAGAAATGCTTCTTCTAAATTCTTTTTCAGTAAGTGTGGATTTATATTTTGTCCGGTAATTTTCATAGGCCTCGGTTATCATTTTTCGGTCATAATCTCGAGTTTTAGTAGCTTCTAAGTATGTCATCATCAAGCTAGCATTTTCATAGTTTACTATAATGGTCTCTTTAATTCCAAGTTCAGCCATGGTTATTAAATCAGCGATATAATGACCAAATTCATGAGCCAAAGGAGAATAGAGCGAGGTGTTTTTAGGAAAATGCCCGGTTTGTTCACTGTTTTTAAGATCATTCTTGAATTTTGATAGATTTAAATAATATAAGGAATTTAAAGCAATCATTCGCTTGGAGGTTAATGGCATCGCTCCACTGTCAGGTGAGAATCCTAAAAAGGGCATAAAGTAAGCGATAGCCGAACCAGAAATCGTAAAATTACCAATTGTTAAATTGGTTATTTTTCCTTTCAACATCGGAAATTCATCATACAACTTTTCTAAAACCTTCTCTAATTCTTTGGCAAAATTGACATCCAATTCACAAAGATTAACGGCATAAATTCCATATTTAGTTTCGATTTGTTTTTCTATTTTAGATATTTCTAAAGCATGTTTAGAATCTTTATTATAGCAGTTATCATCCTGGGTCTTTGCATATTTCTCAATTAAAGCGAGTGCCGAACTCTTATCATAGGCTATTTCATTCAATTTACTTTCGTGTTCGACAACTGTTTTTACTTCGTCTTTATTATAATAGGAATCGACATTCTGATCTTCTTCCTCGGTACCATCACTATAATAATTTTCATCGGACAGATGAACAGCCTTATTTTGATTTATTAGAATTAAGGCTGCGATGGTTAAGGATATTATTGCTAATCCTAGAAATACATAAGCCAGTGATAATTTTAGATTAAGTTTCCTTCTTGATCCAAAATTTTTAGACCCACAATGCCTACAAAAAAACTCCCCTGGTTCAAGTTGTTTTCCACATTTTTTACAGTACATACAGCTTTCCCCTCTATTCTTATATTTAGATTATATCATAATTAATATTAATGCAAAACAAAAACGCGAAAAAATCGCGTTTTTCTTAATCAAGCTTAAAATCTTTAAGACTGCCTTCAATAATAAGATCGTTCGATGGTGTGATGTTACTGCTATAGGAACTATTTGGTCTGACTGAAACTAAAGAGATTAAAAATCTATTAAGATTTGCATTGTAGATAGCTTCTGTTTTAGCTGCCATTATGGCGACCGCAATATTAGCCGTATCTAATTTAGTGATCGCTAAGGCTCCATAATTATTACTATTAGTGACACCTTCAATAATATACACCTTTTTATTCTGAGCCGTTTTTTCATAATCTTTTCTATAAGTCAAACCAAATTTAGTTTTCAAACCACTGATTAAATTACTTCTCGATTCATAGGATTGAGAATATGTAACTGCAGCATGAGAAACCATCATTAGAAAATCTAGATTTTCATTACCGACGACAATTGGTGCCTCATCATAATCGTAACTGTATTGCATATCTTTATAAATATCTATTTTATAATCTTCAAATGTCACTGTCTCCCAATCGCTAGTGGCAACGGTACTGTTATCATTATTATCTTCATTCAAGTTATTATCTTTGTTGAAGAATACCATATAGATAATGACACCGGCGGCTACTAATAAGCAAATTCCTAAAATTAAGATAATTAATTTATTATTTTTTTTATTCGGTACAACATAATTTTGAACTGGATTATAATTACTGCTTGGATTATTAGAAAACATCGGTTGGTTCTGATTGTTAACCGGTACTCCATTATTAGTTAAGCCGGCATAACTATTAGGTTGATTTTGGGTAGTGGTCTCTTTTAATTTATTACCACATTTCATACAAAACTCATCATTTTGATTCACAAATGTTCCACAATTTTTACAATTCATTTTTCAATTCTCCTCTTATTATATAAGATAACACACATAATGGTATTTTTCAACAAAATTTGACTTAAATCCGAAAGAAAGATGTAATGTTACAATTGATGTGATACCTAAATAGGTATACAAAAGCGATTTGAT
>CAZBQC010000036.1:0-6011 GCA_964494015.1 uncultured Muribaculaceae bacterium | reverse complement strand
TGTTCTTCTCTTTCGACCACCTCAGGAATACTTTCTAAGCTGTTTAATCGATAGGACAATAAGTAAAATAGTGCGATTCCTATCAAATAGACCAACATGATCACCTTGATGTCTTTTTTGATCTTCATAATATTACCCCTCCTTTGTAAGTTAAGTATAATACGAATAATTGTTCGTGTCAAGGTGTTTTTGAAACATTTGTTTGACATTTGACACTTGCTATGTTAAACTATTATTGTAATGGAGGTTAAGAAATGGAGCAATTAACAAAAAAGCAAAGTGAAGTACTTGACACTATTAAAAAATTTATGGCTAAACATGGTTATCCACCAACAATTAGAGAGATTGGTGCCATACTTCATTTGAGTTCACCAGCTACGACCCACTTTCATGTCGATAGGCTGGAAGAAAAAGGTTATTTAAAGAAAAACTTATCTAAGAATCGTGCCATGGAACTACTAGTTTTGAATGAATATTTAGAAAAAGATGAAAGTATTATCAATGTGCCCCTATTGGGAAAGGTGACTGCTGGTAATCCGATTGAAGCGATTGAAACTCCTAACGAATACTTTGCCATTCCAGTCAATTTAATTCCTAACAAAAAAGAGGTTTTTACACTCTTAGTTAAGGGTGACTCGATGATCAACGTCGGTATTTACGATCGTGATATCATTATCGTTGAACGAAAAAACACTGCTAACAATGGCGAAACAATCGTAGCGATGACTGATGACAACGAAGTCACAGTCAAAACCTTCTATAAGGAAAATGGCTATATTAGACTACAACCAGAAAACGATACGATGGCACCAATTATTCTAGATAATGTTACTATTTTAGGTAAAGTAATCGGTCTATATCGAAAATTCTAAACAAAAAAGTAAGATTTCAAAAAATCTTACTTTTATTCTTTTGTTTCATCTAAATAATTTTCGTTGACTTCTTTATCGATTTCCTCTTCGAAACTATCGTCGATTTCGTCCCAATAATCAGCTTCCTGATTAATATTGATTTTGACTTTGGTATCCCCTACTATTTCAATACCTAGTTCTTTTTCAATCGTATAGCTGATGATTCCATCTTTTATTTCAACTTTTGTACAGTTAGGATTTTTTAGACTTCGAACAATAATTTCTTCGCTGCTACCTGAGTCACTTTCTTCTTTTTTGGCAATGTTGACCTTTTCAAGATAACTATCAGTTTGTTTAACGACTTCAGTTATCGTATCATTTTCTCTTGAATACCAAATATTGACATCATAACTTCCTTCGACGACAATCTTGTCGTTTTCTTTATATCCTTTAAAATTATGATTTATAACCCAACATCCTAAAACAGTCGTTGGATTATTAGTAACCGTAACACTGTTATTAGTAATAAATGTTTTTTTACCTTTACCCAGTACAGCCTTAGTGACTATTTCTTTATAATTAGGCATATAATTCCTCCTCACTTTAATTTATGCTTAATCTAGTCAAATAGTCACAAAAAAAGGGCTAATTTAGAAGATTATTGAAGTAATTATTCAAAGTATTTTTAACATAATCAATATTTTCATTTAGCTCTTCTTGAAGACTTAAAAATTCATTATAAAGAGGAATCTGTTTTAATTCTTCTAATCGTTGATCAATTTCTTTCTCTAAATCATCTTTAAGATCAGGATGGTTAACAATTCTTTTCTGTAAAGTTTTAATTTCGGTAACTAAAACTTTTATTTTATTGTTTCTATTCATCTTCTCTTTAATTTTTAAATATCTTTGATAATCAAAAGATTCTTTAAAATAATCGACAATAGCTTTAGTTTTAGTTTCAATATCCTTATTCATCCAAAACACCATCCAAACTAAAACTTTTAGCTTCAGTTATTCTGACAGGAACTATTTTCCCAATCATTGATTTTGGAGCCATGAAATTAATCAATTTAAAGTTATCTGTATAACCAAATAATTTGTCTTTTTTACTACTGATTCCTTCAGCTAAAACTTTAACGGTCTTACCTACTAATTTTTGATTACTTAATAGTGAATACTTGTTGATTAATTCATTCAATTGATAAAGTCTTTCTTCCTTTTCGTGAATACTAATATTATCTTCTAATAAAGAAGCCGGTGTACCATTTCGCTTCGAATAAATAAAAGTAAAAGCTCCATCAAATTTTAACTCGTCAACTAGCGATAAAGTTTCTTTAAAATCAGCTTCTGTTTCATTAAGAAAACCAACAATAATATCAGTGGTAATACTAAGATTAGGAATATTATTCTTTAATTTTTTGAATAATTCAATGTACTTTTCTTTAGTATAACGTCTTCCCATCAATTTTAGGATTCGATTGCTGCCTGACTGAACTGGCAAATGAATAGCTGGCATAATGTTGGAATTTTTTTTGATCACTTCGATCATCTCGTCAGTGAAGTCCCAAGGATGACTAGTGACAAATCTAATTCTTGGAATCTTAGTTTTAGCAATATCTTCCAATAAATTACTCATTCCATATTTAAAATCGAAGTCTTTTCCATAGGCATTGACATTTTGTCCGAGTAGTGTCACTTCCTGATATCCTTCTTTAATTAAGTCATTAACTTCTTTTAAAATATCATCCTTATCGCGACTTCTCTGTTTACCCCTTGTGTACGGAACAATGCAATAAGTACAAAATTTATCGCAACCATAAATAATATTGACGAATGCTTTATATGGATTATCCCTTTTAACAGGGATATTTTCAACAATACTGTTGCTGTTACTGTAAACTTCGATATTAAGTTGGCTTTTTAAATGATGATCGTATATCAAACGGGGTAATACTTCAAGGTTATGAGTTCCGAAGACAAAGTTTAGCCATTTATACTTATTTAAAATTTTGGTGATGACAATTTCTTCTTGAGCCATACAGCCACATATTCCAACCATTAAATTAGGTTTAGTTTCTTTCAAATGTTTAATTCTTCCTAACATGCCAAAAGCTTTATTATGAGCATTTTCTCGGATTGAACAGGTATTTAAAATAATTAAATCAGCTTTGGTCATATCTTCAATATATGAAAAACCAATGCTCTCCAAAAGGGCTTTAATGTTTTCACTATCATGCTCATTCATTTGACAACCATAGGTTTTAACATGATAAGTCTTACTTAAACCAAGATTAGTATATTTATCATCTAGGGTATAAATCTCTCTGTTGCTTTTTTCACGATTACGTACTTTGGCTTCAAAATAATTTGGTACTTGCATAATTTTCACCTTCTAACCTGATTAAATTATAACTTGAATCAGGTGTATTTTATCATAATCTTAAAATTTTGTAAACGAAAATTCCAAAGAAAAAAATCCTGAGGGATTTTATTACTTGACTTTTAATCTTCCGGTTTTTTCCCAAAATAAATTATAAAAATGTTCTTTCAAAAACTCCGGTAGTTGTTCAATTTCCACTGGTTGCAGCATCATTTCAGTCAATTCATAAGATCTGGCCTTATTATATGACATATGCATAGGATAAAGAACTGTATCATCAAATACTTCAGGAACTTTATCATCTAAGTAACTTATTTGAAAAAGTGTAAATCCATTAGAAATTCTGAAGCTATGACCACCAATAATAATCTGATTGTCATAATCGATATCGATAGTGTAATTATCATTCATGAACTTATATAGTTCTAAAAACTTTTGAAAGTGACAATAGATATTAACTAAATTATGAATGTTCGCAATATATGTTTCGTCAGTGGAACTGATAAAGGTCCTTGGGAGATGATTTTCATCCTCTAAAATTGTCAAGGTTGGGGTCGTATAGTTATTTCTCTCATTGGCATTAAATCTGACTAAGCAATTATTATTGTCATCGGCATGAATAGTAAAATCATATTCATCATTGGAACATTGTAAAGTTTTTTTTAACTCCAGTTCTCTTAAAAATAAATCCGTATACATCTCCTCTAGTGTCTTAAAAACTTTAAGAGCCGTAACTTCTCTTTGCATAATAATAATTCCCCCCATCTTTATATAAAATATTGTAATGATTTAACTATTTACCAATTCCAAACTGATCGATTTTATTACCAAATTCATCGTTTAATTCATCGTCATAAGCTTGTTTCCTTTTTTCAGCTTCTTTAATTATAAACATTATTTCAAATTTATATGCTTTTAATTGCAATTCGTTTTTTTCTCTTTCGGAAGCTAAAGAACTTTCGTTGCTTTTTGTTTCCATATAATTCTCTCCTGAAACCGGATTTCTCTTGGCTACCTTTTTATTTTTATTACCATTTATTCGATCTAAAAGACAATTGATGTTTTCTTTTAGTTTTTCCTCTTTCATCTTTCCTTCTTTAGTAATTGTATCAAGTCTCTCTTGTTCGTTTTCTATAACTTTCAATGATAGATAAAAATAATTATCCATTAAAAGTATTAACCTTTTAACTGTTTGGTTATCTAAATAACACATAAGAGAAATAATTAAAATTTCAAGATCAGTATTAAAAAAACAATCCATAAAAATATCATAATTGATTATTTTTGTAATTTTATTAATTATTTCATAATCAAAATCGTCAAAATATCCTTTTCTTCCATTAAAAAGATTACATGTTAAATATTGAGTTACAAATTCGTTTACTCCAGTTCCAGCCTTTCTTCTTTTAATATCCATGAAACCGACTCTTGGATTTTCTACATTTGTATCAGCTGTAAGGACATGAAATAGTTCGTGCATAAAATGAGAATCTAACTTTAACGTTCCATCTCTATTTAATTTAACATAAATAGTATTATCTTTATAATTATATCTGAAGCTTGTTTTGGCAAGCCCTAAATTCTCACCTGGTTTAATTGCACAAACTTTCAAGGTTTTTAAATTTCTGTAAAAATTGGTAAAATTAATAGTAGGAAATTGCTCCCTTACAATTTTTATAAAATAATGTATGACACTGATATATTCTTTTGGAACATTGTCACTTATTTCAATTTCGTTTTCACCATCTTTAGAAATTAAACCTAAAAATCCATCCGAAGGAGGATTAAAGATACTGTCAAGAATTTTTCTTTCTTCTTCACTAATATCTTTATAAATTATTTCTCCATTTTCTTCTATTTCTTGAAGATAATCTTTCTTAAAATTTTGATCAGCTACGATCTGATACTTTTTGCCATTCATATAATAATGGCCACACTTTATATAATTGTCATTCATATCAATACCTCACATATAATATTACCCTATTCAGGACAAAAAAACAACTGACTTGACACTCAGTTGTGATAATTTTTTAAATAAACACTACGCTAAAATAATAAATTAAAAATAAGATAATCATTATGATACCTTCCAGAGTTTTGATTTTTCGATCGTTACGAGCAAATAAGTAAAACATGATTGACGATAAAATTAAAACTATTAAGTCTAAATATCTAAATTGAGTAGGAATTATACTACCAAAAACAGCAGCTGGCAAACCCAAAGCTAAACCAATATTAAAGATGTTGCTACCAATGACATTTCCTACAACTAGATCATATTGTTTTCTAGAAACCGATATGAAAGATGTTACTATTTCAGGTAATGATGTACCTGGAACAATGATAAATAAGGTAATTATTCTTTCGCTGATACCAAAAGCTTTTGCGATAAGAGCCGTATTTTCAACCACTAATTCGGCTCCAAAGATGACTAAAATTAAACCAATAATCGTAAATGGTATGGCCTTAGAAATGTTGTATTTAATCTTGATATCTTCATCCTTATAACGATATTCTCTATCAAGTGTTTTGTTTTGAACGACCTGAATTATATAATAAATAAAAATTAGAAAGAATAACACGATGGTAAAGCCCTCTGATCGAGAAATATAATTACTTACAACATTATGTTCAAAGACATTATCTAAGAATAAAAGAGAAAACAATATCGACATTAAAACGACAAAGGGTAATTCTTTTTTTAAAATATGATTCTTAATAGATATAGGATTGATTAAACTAGAGATACCAATAATAAATAAGATATTAAAAATATT
>CAZBQC010000035.1:0-6851 GCA_964494015.1 uncultured Muribaculaceae bacterium | reverse complement strand
TTATAAAGTGTGTTATATTTATATAAAGAAAAGTAGTGGTGAATGATGAATTTAAAATTTACAGTCAATGAGTATTTATTAGTTTGGTATTTATTATATGGAGCATCTCTTTCCGATGAAGTCCATAAATTTAAAAAAAAGTTATGGAAAAACTATCGGGATATTTATAATCAATGTTATAAGGATAAAGATGAAATATTAAAATATGATAAAGATTATATTCCGGATAATGATTTGTTATATAATTTGGTTTTTGAAAGTGAAATTTATCAAAAATTAAAGAAAGAAGTCGATCGACATCGTTTGCAATTAATGAAGATTTGGGATGAGAATAAGAAAAAGTTTAATGAAGTATTAAAAGAGTTATTGCGTTTTAACTTAGGGGATTGTCAGTCTATTTTTGTCCTTCATCCATATATGGAGATTATCGAATATAATAATTTTAACAATTCAGTTATTTGGGGTAGTGATAAAGATAAATATGCTTTTTTAAATAAGATTATCTTTGTTATCATGAGAGGAATGCTTTCTGACTATAAAAAGGAGGATAGCGATATCATCGAATCGATTATCGAATTAGTCGTTTTAAATGAAATAAATACTAAGTTTTGCTCTAAATCAGCTTATTACATAGGTAGACCAAATTTAAAATTAATTAAAAGACAAATCTATCCTTATTTTTTAATGTACTTAGGAGTTGATTCAGAGGAAAAGTTACTAAGTTATATGATGCGTGATAAAATTATTTTTGAAGTCGATAAATATCCTATCGATAAATCTTTAGCGCGAATGACTTTATGTGACTTTATTGATTTTTGTATTAAGAATAAGAAGTATATTATTAAAATTAGTAATATGGTGAAGGCGGAATCACAAGAAATAATCGAAATAATCTAGGGGGTTATTATGGATCAAAAACTAAAGGAATTATTAACAAAAATAAATTATTCTTTTTCTTTTGAGAAAGAATTAGATAATGCTTCATTAAAAAAAATAATTGTCAATAAAGATAAAAGTATCTGGACTTTTATTATCAGTAGTAGTGATATCTTAAAGAGCAGTACTTATTTTGAGATTAAGAAGTGTTTAAGTGATTATTGTAAGGTTAAAGTGAATCTACAGATTGAGGTTACTAATTTGCCAATTTCTTCACAATTCACAGATTATTATGCTTATTTAGAAGAAGAATATCCCAGATTTTCAACTTATCGTGATCGTATGGTGATTGATAATGATAAATATTATTTGGAACTATATAATGATATTGAAGTTAGTGAGTTAGAAAAAGATCTTAATGAGATTAATCAATTATTAAAACTAGCAGGTTTTTCAAATGGACTTACTCTTCTTATAAATGAAGAAAAAAGAAAAGAGATTCAAGAGGAAATTGAAGAGGAAAGAAAAGTTCAGATCGATGAAAATATTATAAATAAGATTACTAATAATAAGTCGAATGTAGGATTTGAAAAAAAAGACCGTTTGCCGATGGCTAAGAAAAAAGAACAGCATGAAGATGTGATTATTGGCGGTTTAATTAAAGAAGTACCTGTAAAAATTAAAGATATTGTCGGAGAAAACGATAGTGTTACCATCGAAGGGGAAATAGTTAAAACCGATTATTTTGAACCTAACAGTAAGAATATTTGCATTATTACTCTAATTGTCACTGATTACATCGATAGTATCTATTGTAAGATTTTTTCTAAGCCTGGAGAAGATTATGATAAGTTAAAGAGTACTTTGGCAGTTGGCAAATGGTTTCTTTTTAGTGGCTATACTAAAAAAGATAACTACATGCATAATGAGATTGTACTTAATGCTAGGGATATTAATGTCAGTCATAAATCAATCGAAAAAGTTAAAGATTTAGAACCAATTAAAAGAGTTGAACTTCATGCTCATAGTATGATGAGTGCTATGGATGGACTAGTCGATGCTGTAGCACTCTTGAAGCAAGCGAAATCTTGGGGGCATTCGGCTTTAGCTGTAACTGATCATAACGCCGTTCAGTCTTTTCCTGAAATGTATCAAGCTTTAAAAAAGATAAATAAAAATCTTCAAGAAGGTGAAGTTCCCTTCAAAGCTATTTATGGATGCGAACTGACTTTAATCGATGATACTATCGATATCGTCAAACGAGGAAAAGATGATAGTCTGTTAGATAGTACCTATGTTGTTTTTGACTTTGAGACGACAGGGTTTAATGCCGGTGGTGCGGACTCTATTATCGAAATTGGTGCTGTTAAACTTTATAATGGTGAAATTATCGATAAATTTGATGAACTGATTAATCCCGGTAAAAAGTTAGAAAAACGAATTACCGAGTTGACTGGAATTACTAATGAAATGCTAAGTGACTGTCCAACTGAAGAAGAGTCTATTAAAAGATTTATGGATTGGGTAGGCGATTTACCAATGGTCGCACATAATGCTAAGTTTGATGTATCGTTTTTAGAGATGGCCTACAAGAAATATAATCTAGGCGAATATAACAATACAATCATCGATACTTTAGAATTATCTAGGGTTTTAGATAATACTTATAATCGTCATAGTCTATCAGCAATTGTTAAAAGATACGATGTCGAATTTGATGAAGGTAGTCATCACCGTGGCGATTATGATGCCAAAGCAACAGCTTTAGTCTTCCATAAGATGTTAAAAAAACTAGAGACCAATAACATCGAAAAGATTAGTGATTTAGAAAAACTAGTCGATAGTAATGAAATTCATAAATATGGTCGTAGTTATCATCTTAATATTTTAGTTAAAAACCGAGTAGGTTTAAAAAATCTTTTTAAATTGGTGTCACTTGCTAATACAAAATATTTATATAAGACTCCAAGAATTTTAAGAAGTGAAATTGATAATCATCGTGAAGGACTATTGATTGGTAGTGGTTGCTACCTGAGTGAAGTATTCACGGAAGCTAAGAGTAAGAGTGACGAGGAGTTATCCAATATCATTAACTTCTATGATTATGTCGAAGTTCAACCGCCTGTCTGCTACGATCACTTAGTGCAGAGTGGAGATTTTGCTTCGATCAGTGAAGTGATGGGGATTTTAAAAAAGATCATTAGGCTGACCAAGGACAGTGGTAAAATTATCGTGGCGACTGGAGACGTCCATCATCTAAAGAAGGAAGATAAAATCTATCGTGAGATAATCATCAATCAGAAAATACCAGGAGGAGGTCGTCATCCACTAGCTAGAGATAACATCAACAATATTCCTTCAATGCATTTTAGAACGACTACGGAGATGTTAGAAGATTTCAGTTTCTTGGAAGATGATTTATTGAAACAGGAAATCGTTGTCAAAAATACTAATATGATTGCTGAGATGATTGAAGAAGTTGAAGTAATCATTGAAACTAACGGGATACCATTCTCACCTAAAATTGAAAATTCTAAGGAGACCGTTACCAAACTTGTCTATGACAAAGCTCATGAGATCTATGGTGAAAACTTGCCGGAATTAATTGCCAATCGTTTGGAGAAAGAACTATCGGGAATTATTAAAGGTGGTTTTGACGTGATTTATTTGATTGCTCAAAAACTAGTTAAGAAGAGTAACGATGATGGCTATTTAGTATGTAGTCGTGGTTCGGTGGGCAGTAGTTTTGTAGCGACGATGATGGGAATTACCGAGGTTAATCCACTTCCAGCTCACTATGTTTGTCCAGCTTGCCAGTGGACGAGTTTTGTCGATGATGAAGGCAATGATTTAGCAAATAGCTATTCTAGTGGTTATGATTTACCGGACAAATTTTGTCCAAGCTGTAATATTAAATTAAATAAAGAAGGACAAGATATGCCTTTTGCAACTTTCCTTGGCTTTGATGCTGACAAAGTCCCGGATATCGATCTTAACTTTTCCGGCGAATATCAAGCTAAAGCTCATGAATATACCAAAGAGTTATTTGGAGTCGACAATGTCTATCGAGCAGGAACTGTCGGTACCGTGGCCGATAAGACAGCTTTTGGTTTTGTTAAGGGTTACTTTAACGATAAAAATATCACTAATATCAGTGGTGCTGAAATTGAAAGATTAGCGATGGGATGTACGGGAGTTAAACGTACCACTGGTCAACATCCGGGGGGAATCGTGGTCATTCCTGATTATATGGAAGTTTTCGATTTCACTCCTTTTCAGTATCCAGCCGACGACCCTAGTTCTTTATGGCGAACTATGCACTTTCAATATCATGATCTTGAAAATGATTTATTAAAATTAGATATTCTTGGGCATGATGATCCGACGGTTTTAAAGATGCTTGGCGATTTATCGGGCATGGATGTTACCAAGCTGCCAATGGATGATAAAAGAGTTCTTAGTTTATTAGTTAGTCCGGATGAACTGGGTGTCACCGAAAAAGAAATTATGTGTAAAACAGGGACGCTTGGACTACCGGAACTTGGTACTAAGTTTGTCTTAGGTCTACTTGAAGAAACGAAACCAAAGTCGTTTGCCGAATTAGTAAAAATTTCTGGACTATCTCATGGTACTGATGTGTGGGCAGGCAATGCTAGCGAATTAATCAGAAAAAACACTTGTGAATTCAAAGAAGTAATTGGTTGTCGTGATGATATTATGACCTATCTAAGTCATAATGGGCTCTCAGCTAAAGATGCCTTTAAAATTATGGAGTTTGTTCGAAAAGGAAAACCTAAGAAGGAACCGGAAGCTTGGAAGGATTACGAAACAAAAATGCGGGAAGCAAAAGTTCCGGAGTGGTACATTGATTCCTGCTATAAAATCCAATACATGTTTCCCAAAGCTCATGCTTGTGCCTATGTCATGAGTGCACTTCGTATTGCTTGGTTCAAAGTTTATCAGCCACTATGGTACTATGTCGCATACTTCTCAGTTCGCACCACTGACTTTGATATTGAGACAATGATGAAAGGTTATGACGCGATAAAGAGGAAAATTGAGGAATTAAATGACAAGGGTTACGAAAAAAATAATAAAGATGAAGCTATCTTAGACTCTCTAATGATTGCTTTAGAAGCCACAGCACGAGGCTTTAAATTTAGTAATCTCGATATTAACAAAAGTGACTCTAATAAGTTTGTCATCATCGATGATAAAACGATGATGCCACCATTTAGATCCATCGATGGACTAGGGGATACGGTTAGTAAAACCATTGTTAGAGAACGTGAAATAAGACCTTTTATGGATATTGAAGATTTACAAAGACGAGGTAAATTATCGACAACCTTAATTGATAAATTACGAAGTATGGGGATTCTAAGTAATATGAATGAATCCAGCCAGATGACTTTATTTTGATTAAAAGTTTTAGTTACCTCTTGTGGTGAGAAAGTATAAACTACGATAATGTATAATTTTGTATAACTTGCGATGCGTTTCGTTGACAAAATTTTTATATTGTTGTATATTTAAGCTATAAGTATAATGGGAGTATTGATAATGAAAAATAATAAAGCCTTTACCTTAATAGAGTTGCTAGCAGTAATAGTAGTGCTTGGGATCATCATGTTAATTGCCGTAACTAGTGTCTCAGGAGTTATAGAAAAGAGTAAAAAGGATGCTTTTGTCGCGACAGCAAGAGCGTATATTAATGCAGCAAGACAAAAAGTATTAACAGATAATATTGCTTTACCAACAGCCGATGATGATTATATTTATGTATATTTAGATAAAACTATGGTTGAAAAAGGAGGAATAACTAGTCCATATGGTAGAGATTATATTTTATTACCCGATGCTACTAGAAACCAAACGACGATTGACACCGCTAATGCATCTATGGCAACAGCAATTTCTAATGTTATGATTTATTGTTATGATGTAGTTGATGGTAGTTGTGTATTTTCTTATTGGGTTTTCCTTTCAGATGGTGAGAAAACTACTGGATGTTATGATGATACTTATGATAATGCTGGAAATAGCGATTTTGATGAAAAGGAACTAAATTCATCATCAGTTGTCAATCTTGCAAGTTGTGGGTATTAATAATAAAATATAGCTTATGTTAATTAATCATTTTAGATAATAAGAAAGAATGTATTAATATTTATTGTTGAACATTCTTTTCTTTTGTTTTATAATTATATTAAGGTTTAAAATTGGTGATTAGAAATGACAATTAAAATAAAAGGACTAAATATTAATTATACACAATATGGTAAGGGAGGAGATATTCTACTTCTACATGGTTGGGGTCAAAATATTAAAATGATGGATCCACTGGGTCAGAAGTTAAAAGATCAAAATCGAATTACGATTCTGGATTTACCTGGTTTTGGGGAAAGTGATGAGCCCAAAGATCCATGGACCATATACAGTTATCTTGAAATGCTGGAAGAGTTTGTTAAAGAATTAAATTTAAAACAAATAACTTTAGTGGGACACTCTTTTGGTGGCAAGTTAAGTATTTTATATGCTTCTCGAAACGAAGTTAAAAATTTAGTTTTACTAGCTAGTCCCTGTTTTAAAAGTGATCACAAGTCTATTAAGGTTAGAGTCTTAAAGACTATTAAAAAGATCCTTTTTATAGGACGATTTGGTGAATATTTTAAAAAATACTTTGGGTCAGACGACTATCGTCATGCATCTACTATAATGAGAAAAGTCTTAGTTAACAATATCAATACTGATTTGAGTGAAGATGCTAAACGTATCAGTTCACCGACCATTTTGATTTGGGGCGATAAAGATACGGCTGTCAGCTTAGAAAAAGCTCGAAAGTTAGAAAAATTAATCAAGAACTCAGCTTTGATTGTTTTACCTAATTCGACTCATTATGCTTATTTAGAAAACTTAAATCAAGTTACAAATATTATTAGAAGTTTGTTAGGAGGAAAAAATGAAAATTAAAA
>CAZBQC010000034.1:0-8436 GCA_964494015.1 uncultured Muribaculaceae bacterium | reverse complement strand
ATATCGCATTTATTTTTTATCACTTTTTGGTATCACATCATTTACAAATATACATAATATATTATTTAATTTTTAAATAAATCCTAGATAAGATTCAATAAAATAACTTACCTTTAAACTTACAGTTATTCAAGAATTATTAGTTTTCTAATTAATTAAAAAAATTATTATTCGGCTGGCAAAATGTACATGCCAGAGTTTTTATTTAAACTACCCGAATAATAAGTGGGAACTTTCCCTTGAATTATTTTTACCGAAATAGGTACTTCAACATTAACTTTCACCGCTTTGGTTACCAGTGGTAAAATTACTTGTTCTTCTACTGTTATTTTGACATAGACATTTAAAACCGAATTGTTGATGCCATATTCTTCAATCTTAGTGTTAACATTACTTGTCACATTGCCAATTAAATTGATTCTAACGGGGATTCTCGGCCCAATATTGTTTAGTAAAACACTCGAAAAAGCGATACCGGTCGGAATTTCAAAAATTACTCCCTTTTTATATTTTTGATAATTTAAGTCACTGATATAAAGTTCATACACTTCTAATATTTTAACATTGCCATTTTCAATTTTTTTTAAATTTTCCTGGACTTTACTGGTTAATTTAATTAGAATACTATTGACAATCGTCGGATTAAAATCAATGGCCTGAATGTTATCTTCACTATCTTTAACAATCGTGAATAATTGATCTTCTTTCAAATTATCAGTCATTTCGGAGGCCACTGACTTATTGATAACAATTGTTATAATTCTTTTTAGCTCACTTTCTGAATAACTAAGAAAGATGGGAACAATTTTATTGCCCAGAAAAGTAATTAATAAAAAAGAAGATATCAATAAAGTAATAATGGTCAATAATAAAATTTTGCCCTTACTAACTTTTCTTCTTCTTTTTAAAAATATCCGATTTCTCATATTTAAATATATGCCGAATAATATCAATATTTTAAAGAATATATTTAATTATCACAAACAATAAGGCTCCAATAATCAATAAGACCGACAGTACAGTAAAAACTTTCAGGTAAATATTGCTTTTTTTACTTTCATCAAACTGGTCTTTTTTATTATTAGTTTCAAAATCTTTAGTACTAAACTCTAATGACTTGGTATAAAAAGTTTTATCGATTTGAGGTTTTTGAATTGGTGATTGATCATCAATGATGTCTTCATCACTAATTGGATCTTCTACTTTTAAAGGCTCTAATAAAGCTGTTTCGCTGCCTTCTTCGGGTAGTAAATCACTTAATAGACCTTCTTGTTTTATTTTTTGATCGAGATCTTTTCTTAACGATCTAGAAGTAATTGTATCAATTAATTCTTGTATTTCATCTGACTTGCCATCCTTAAAAATTCCACTAACTTCGGCAAATTGATGGTAATCCTCATTTGAAGAAGGTTCTTCTCGATCCTTTTTTGCTTCTTCAAGAATAACATTTATGTCGTAGACTTTAGGCTCCTCATCAATCGTGGGACGAACTTTATCCTCTTTATACTCACGATTAATTAAGTTCTTATACTCTTTTAGTCTCTGATACTTTTCACGAGTGGCGTTATTGACTTTATCTTTGTTTAATTCATATGGCTGATTATTCTCCAAATCGATTATTTCAGTATATTTAACCGTACTATATAAATCATCATACAAATCTTTATTACGCTCTAGTCTTGAAGGAGTATCTTCTAAATTTGAGGGACTACTGTATCTATCCATTCTATTTTTCATAAATCACCTACTATTATAGATTGATTGTAACATATTTTTAATAAAAATAATAGATTGAAATATGGGCCTTTTTTAACAATTCATTTTTGATTATATATTGTTAGTATCTGAATTATTCATATTTGCTGGTTGATTGAACTGGTTTGATGCATCAAAATTCTGGGGTTGATTATTCGTATTTATTGGTTGACTAAATTGATTTTGTAAATTGGAATTTTGTGGCTGATTATTCATATTTGGTGCTTGATTGAACTGATTTGATGATTTTTCAGGAAATTGATTCTTGCTCTTTTTAATTTTAAAGTACTTATAAATTGCATAGATAAAGATAGCTAGTACCGCTACACTATAAATAACTTTAACAATTGAATTAATATTTGCTGGTAAAATTGTTTTAGTTGTGGTAACACCATTAATAGTTGTACTAAACTCTCCAGTTAAAAATAATGTAATTATTAAAATCCATCCCACTAACTTGTTAAATGCTAGTTTCCCTATTAAGTAAAGATTAAAGATAGGTATCCAAGCCATGGGAGTACCTTTTCCATAAACTAATTTGTTAAATTTGTTTAAAAAGATTGATGTTAATATATAAATTGTTAAAACTACTAATAATACTATAATTGAAATCAATGTTGAGTATTCTGAAAAAGCTAAAAATGTATCAATTTTTGAGTTTTCCATTTTATTTTCCTTCCTTTATTTAAAGATAAAAATTAAATATAATTTCTGTTTAATCATTATGATGAGTTAAAAATACTTTTTACCAAGTACCACCACCTTACCTCCACCACCGAAACCATTGCCGGGGAAACTACTACCACTTGATGAATCGTTTCCTCTAAATGATGAATTGGCCGATGGTACAAAATAATAACTTAAATTTGAATTGACAAAATCATCTGTTTTTTTCAGCTTGTTATATACTATAAAAACATATATGATGATTAGAGAAACAAGTCCACCAATAAAATAAAATATTATATCCAATTATCCTACTTTAATAATATCATAAAAACAAATAAACGACAATAAAAACCACTTCTTATTTATGTTTAAAAATAATAGATTGAATTATGAGGATTTTTTATATATAATTTATTTGTAAAGGAGTTTATCATGAAATTGAAAGTTGACAAGAATTTATGTATTGGTTGTGGACAATGTATTTATATCGCTGATACAGTCTTCAAATGGGATGACAATGGAAGATATGCGACAGTTATCAAAGAAGAAGTTCCAAAAAGCGAGGAAGAAAAAGCTATCGAAGCCATGGAAAATTGTCCAACAAACGCTATCAAAGAAATAAAAAAAGATAAAGCTGATTAACTTTATCTTTTGCATTTTTTAGATTAATATTTTTCTTGAGATTCACCATAAGGAGAAAATCCTTATGGGCTTTACTTTTTAGCTATTTTTTAGTATTAAAGTCCAAGTGCCTCTCTTAGTTCTTCCTCAGTCATACTATCAGGATTAGCAATTTCCTGTTCCCTGGCCATTTCTATCAATTCTTCCAATGAAAGTTCCTTACTACTATTTCCTTCTTTTTCTGTTGCGGTATCAGACCAACACTGTATCCAACTAGTAGCGCTTATTTTTTCATCTGGTTCCTCTTCAATTGCTTCATCGACCATGGTAAAAATAAGCGAAATTAGGAGTGGAACAAAAAAGACTGCCACACCTAAGACTATTCGTCTTATAAGCATTTTTTGCGAAGATTTAATATTATTTTCATCCCCACTAGCGACAGCTTTACTTAAATCAAATGACCCAAGAGCAATCAAAATCAAAGGAACTCCAATGTTGAATAGTGGAATGATACCAATCTTAATAATATTAATAAAAGGTTCTAACTTGGTACAATAAGTGTCAATATCCATATTTTCTCATCTCTTTCCGATAATTTTTATTTTTCTCTAATAGATAACGATAATTTAAGACTCCGTAAATTAGACAAAGCCCAAGAATGCATGATATGTAGCCATACGTTTCATTTAAAAAGTATGAAGTTTGAAAGATTGTTTTTAGAATGTTTTGATATTCAGTAACTGTACCAATTATATAAAATAAACCAAGAATTGTAAAGATAATTGAAAAAACAAGAATTAAAATCTTAAGTTTTTTGGCTCGATAATCAAGATTAAAATATAAATATATTCCAGAAACAAACATCGAAACAGGAAAAAGAATGCCGATTGACATGATAAGTAAATTTGCCTCTTCATAAATAATATGATTAAAAAAAACTACACCATAAAGTTTATTTAAACTGGTGATGGAAAAAGATAAACCAACGATAATTAAAAGTATTGCTATCGTTTTAAAATAAAGACGAAGAAAGTTTCTCATTTTATAGACCTCTAAATATTCTTTTGATCATATAGGGTAAAATACCCTATCTTACTAAATATAGTTTAACATAGTTCTTAAATTAAATAAATAGCTTTTGTTGCCTTTTTATTTAAAAAAAATTATATTATTTAAGCTTTTTTTATTGACAAAAAATGACTGATAGCTTATTATAGAAATTACCAATTCGTAATTAGGCGAATTGGATGCTAGTATCACACTAGCCAACCCCTTTTTATTCTTTTTGAGACTGTTCCTCAGGGGGCCAGTCTCTTTTTTATACAAAAAACTCGATATTTTTAGGATCGAGTTTTTAATTATTTTAATGATGTCCCTTTACCTAATCTATTATTTACCTCTTCAGTAAATTCTGGATATAAGTTTAAAAGATTTACAATACTATTAACATGACCATTTCGATAATGTTTAATATACCTGTCGATTAAATCACTATTATCTAAAGGTATAGAATCAGGGCGATCGGGGTAATGATAAAGTTTTAAAATACCAGTTTTTGTGTATTCTTCTAATCTTTCTAAAACATTATCGATTTTTTCTTCATTTAAAACTTGCTGTTTACCTTCTGCCACAACTTCTCCACTCCAAAAACCATCTCTTTCTTTAAATTGACTTCCATCTAAGGTATATATCGATCCACCGTTAGAATATATTTTGTTAAAAATACCTGGAAGTCTTTCGACTAAACAAGCTGGACTCTCAGATGTTCCGGTTCCCGATAAATGATAAACTAAATCGCCTCCATCATCTCGCAGAAAGATTGTAGCTAAACATGGACTTTTGGTAGCATAAACTAAACTTTGTAAATGAGTTGAAACTCTTGGCTCTATTTCTTTTAATCCGCTGATTTTACTTCCGTGATAAACATATTCCATATGGTCCTCCTTTTTACTTATTTTCTTTTTTGCTTAGTTCACTGTAATAATTATATCGCTCAATAGCTTCACTTCTATTTTGTTCTAACAGTTTTTTGTATCCCTCAGGATTTATTTCTTTTAGACTTCGATAGCGATCTTCACCATTCAAGAAATCTAGGTATTTACAAAAATCTGCTTCACTATCTAAACTAAATTTTTTAGTAACCGGATGATATCTAAAAATTGGGAAATAACCTGATTCCGTAGCCAGCTTTTCTTCTTCGATACTATTGGACATGCCTTTTAAAATACTCTGTTCAATACAAGGAGAATAAGCAATAATAAGAGATGGTCCATTATAGCTCTCAGCTTCTGTCAAAGCTTGAATAGTCTGATTAAATGAGGCCCCTAAAGAAATAGTTCCCACATAGACATGAGGATAAGTTAAAGCCATTTTTGCCAGATCTTTTTTCGAAGTCGTTTTTCCACTAAACGCAAATTTGGCAACTGTTCCTGCTGGACTAGATTTCGAAACCTGGCCACCAGTATTGGAATACACTTCGGTATCCAATACTAAAATATTGACATTTTCATGCTTTGATAAAATGTGGTCGAGTCCAGAAAAACCAATATCATAAGCCCAACCATCACCACCGACAATCCAGAAAGATTTAGCTTTGATGTAATCTAAAAGTGGTATTAGCTCTTCTTCTTTACCTTCCTTGATGTACTCATATAACTTTTCACTTGTTTCATCATTTATTTCTTTTAAATAATCATTGTAAAGTCGAGCCTTATTCTCACCAACTTTAGAGAGTTTTCTTTTTAAAATATTCTTAATTCGGTTTTTCATCACATTATCGGCAATGACCATACCATACCCAAATTCAGCATTATCTTCGAAAAGTGAATTAGCCCATGGGACACTGTAAGGAATCGATGGCACACTGGCACCATAAATCGATGAGCAACCTGTAGCATTGGCAATAACTAATTTTTTCCCAAAAAGTTGGGTTAAAAGTTTCAAATAAGGTGTTTCGCCACAACCAGCACAGGCACCAGAAAATTCAAATTTTGGTTTTATGAATTGACTTCCCTTGACAGTATCTTTAGGAAGCATATTTTTTTCAGTAACTTCCTCAAATAAAAACTGATAATTATTATCTTTTTCATCCTTAACATCTTTCATGATAAGAGCCTTAGCTCCCTTTTTACCAGGACAAATATTGACACATAACCCACAACCGGTACAATTAGGTAAATTGACTCCAATCGTATACTTTAAATCTTCGATGTGACTATCGAGTAGACTTTCCTGAATATTTAAAGATGCCTTTTTTGTCTCTTCTTTATTTAATAGGAACGGTCTAATGACAGCATGAGGACAGACAAAAGAACATTGATTGCACATAATACAATTTTCTTTGATAAAGTGTGGTGCGACTTCACTGATGTTGCGTTGTTCATACCTAGTGGTTCCTGAAGCAAAAACACCATCGGACATTTTTTTAAAGTCACTGACTTTAAGATTATAACCTTCTTTATTATCAATTATTTCGAATAAAGTTTTATCTTTCTCACGATCATCTAAATAATTGACTGGTTCTAGTTCGATTAAATTCAATTCTTTAGAAGTTCTAGAGATCGCTTCAAAATTCTTTTCTAAGACATTATTGCCTTTATTTTCAAAACGTTTAGTTAATGATTTTTTTATTTCTCTAATCGCGTATTCTTTATCGATCAGTTTAGTCATTCTGAATATTACTGTCTCCATAATACTACTGATCTTATTATCAAGACCAACATCTTTAGAAACATCGTAGGCGTTAATGGTATAAAATTTAATTTTTCTATCGACGATAAGATTCTTGATTTTATTAGGTAAAAACTGAATTAATTCCTGTTTATTTCTTGTGGTATTGAGGATGAAAACACCGTTTTCAGCAACTGTCGATAGAAGATCATATTTCAAAAGATAAGAATCCTTGGTACAGACAACTAAATCTGGTTTTTCAATATAATAGGTAGATCTAATCGGTTCATTTCTAAATCTAAGGTGACTTTTAGTAAGTCCACCAGATTTTCTTGAATCATATTCAAAATAACCTTGAACATAGGCTTTCGTACCATTTCCCACAATTTTAATAATATCTTTACTAGCTGAAATCATACCATCAGAACCAAAGCCATAAATTAATATTTCATAACCCTTTTTAGGTAAAGAAAAATCACTTTTAGGTAAAGAGAGATTAGAAACATCATCGATGATACCGACGGTAAAATTATTAATCTTGTCTCGTTTCGATAAA
This sequence comes from uncultured Muribaculaceae bacterium, assembly GCA_964494015.1. Lineage (GTDB taxonomy): Bacteria > Bacillota_I > Bacilli_A > RF39 > UBA660 > CAZBQC01. The sequence goes on along the minus strand of CAZBQC010000034.1, from coordinate 1,166 downwards.
TTATCATAAATACTTTTAATATCACTAGGTGTCGTATTGCGACTTGATAATCCGTATCGACCGCCAATGACACTAATATTTAAATTATTACTTTTAACAAAATTGACAATGTCTAAATATAGTGGTTCTCCTCCACTTCCATGTTCTTTAGTACGATCTAAAACCGCAATATCTTTAACTGTTTCTGGTAAAACTTCTAGTAAATGACGATGGGAAAAAGGACGATATAAATGAATTTCGATTAATCCAACTTCTTCGTTATTATCGTTTAAATAATCGACAACTTCTTTAATGGTTTCACAAACTGATCCCATCGCAATGATAATTTTTTTAGCTGATAAGCTACCATAGTAATTAAATGGTTGATAATCTTTACCCGTTATCTTATTAATCTTTTTCATGTAATTAGCAACAATATCAGGTAGCTTCTCATAAGAAGAATTCTTAGTTTCCATAATCGGAAAATAAGTATCATCCGATTGAGCAGTTCCTTTGACAAAAGGATTATCAATATTTAAAGCACGACTTCTAAATTCAAGAATAGCATCGTCATCGAGTAATTCTTTGACTTTAGCTGGATCAATTACTTCTATTTTACTAAGTTCATGACTAGTTCTAAATCCATCAAAAAAATTAAGAAAAGGAACTGTCCCTTTAATTGTCGATAAGTAGGCAACATTAGTTAAATCCATGACATCTTGGACGTTAGAGTTAGCTAAAATTGCAAATCCAGTTCCACGACAAGCATAGATATCCTGATGATCTCCCATAATAGATAAAGCATGAGTAGCAAGTGAACGAGAAGCAATATTAATGACAAATGGCAATTGTTCACCGGCTATCTTATACATATTAGGAATCATTAAAAGAAGCCCCTGACTAGCAGTATAGGTTGATGTCAAGCACCCCATTAAAAGTGAGCCATGAATCATACCAGCCACTCCAGCCTCAGATTGCATTTCGATAACTTTAACTTGATCATTAAAAAAGTTAGTTTTACCCTCACTGCTCCATTTATCGATTAACTCAGCCATGGGAGAAGACGGCGTAATTGGGTAAATTCCTGCCACTTCAGTAAAATTATATGATGAAAAGCTACATGCTTCATTACCATCCATTATTTTGTACATAATCATCAACTCCTAGTGTAATTATACCTTATTTTA
>CAZBQC010000033.1:0-8602 GCA_964494015.1 uncultured Muribaculaceae bacterium | reverse complement strand
GATGATTATAAAAAATTCCATCCACGAAACAATATATAAAAAAGATAGGAGATTAAAAAATGATTAGATTTAAAAGAGTATTCCTCATCGTTTTAGATTCACTAGGAGTAGGGGAAGCTAAAGATGCTGATAAGTATGGTGATCAAGGAAGTAACACTCTACTGCATATTATGGAAACTGCTCAGTTATTTGCACCAAACTTAAAAAAATTAGGTTTCTTAAATACTGTCAATATGAGTGAGTTTAAGGAAACTGAGGCCTACTACACGATTGCTAGACCTAATAATGCTGGAAAGGACACGATTTCTGGTCACTATGAAATTGTGGGAATCGAACAGAAAATTCCTTTTAAAACCTTTACTGAAACTGGTTTTCCTAGGACTCTAATCGACGAAATTATTACTAAAACGGGTAGGGGAGTAATTGGAAATATCGCTGCTTCGGGAACTGAAATAATCCAAGTTCTTGGACCAAAACATTTAGAAACTGGGCATTTGATTATTTATACTTCGGCTGACTCTAATCTTCAAGTGGCAGCTCATGAGGATATTGTTCCTTTAAACAAATTATATGAATACTGTGAGATTATTCGTCAAATTACTTTAAAAGAAGAATATAAAGTCGGTAGGGTAATTGCCCGTCCATTTACCGGAAAGCCAGGTAATTTTACTAGGACTGTCGATCGACGTGATTATGCTGTCAAACCTCCTTCTAAATCAGTTCTAAACGAACTAAAGGATCATGAGTATACTGTTATTTCAATCGGTAAAATTAACGATATTTACGATGGAGAAGGTATCACAAAAGTTATCAAGGCCCCTACTAATCTTGAAGGCATCAATAAATTAACGGATATTATGGAGAAAAACTTCAACGGCCTATGCTTTTGCAATTTAAATGAATTTGATATGCTCTACGGTCATCGACGAGACGTCGAAGGCTATGCTAGGGCTATCGAAGAGTTTGATGTTGAAATACCGATTATCTTAAATAAATTAAATAATGATGATTTGCTTATTATTACAGCTGATCATGGTAATGATCCAACCTTCAAAGGAACTGATCATACCAGGGAAAATGTTCCAGTAATCATATATTCAAGAGATTTCAAAAAACCTCAAAGATTAGATATCTTAGAGACGATGGCTGATATTGGAGCAACGATAGCTGATAACTTCGAAGTAGGGCAACCTAATATTGGTACTAGCTTCTTAGATAAATTGATTTAAAATTAATACAAGTTAACATAATACATATTATAGGAACTAAGATGTTTCATAAAATTATTGTATAACAATTCATCTTTTTGACTATACTACTAATGGTGATGAAATGGAAAAGAAACAGACAATTAAATGTAATGTCGAAGGATGTGAACATATCAACGATGATGCTACATACTGCACTCTAGAGGAAATTCAAATAAGTTGCGATACTGATGAACCAGCTGACTGCAGTGACAAAGATGAAACATTGTGCGATAGCTACGATCCAAAAGACATCGATGAAGATGATGAGAATGATCAGGGTGAAGACGAGGAAGATAATAAATAAATGGAACTAATATTTAGTTCCATTTATTTTTTTGCCAAAGTATTCAACCAAATGTTCTTATCTAGATATCTAATAAACTCAGTTATAACATCTAACATATATAAATCAGTATTTGCTAAAGCATAATCAGCAATTTGACTATTCATTGAATTTAATAACTTAAAGTCATTTAGAACTAGATTCAAACCATCAGCAGCATTAATATTTTTACTGGATATTTCCTTAATTTTAGCTATTTGACCTATTTCATCTAAAGCCATAATAGGGTAGCCATCCATCATCTTTATTCGCTCAGCGATCGTGTCATAGTATTCGTCAAAATACTTCCCCCACTCGCCTGTTTTCATATGCAAATCATAAGCATTGTCTCCAATCACATTGAAATGAATCGTATATAAATTATGTCGCACCATAAAGACATTAGTTAAGTATTGGTTTAGCATATCGACAAAGTTGATATTTTGATTGTAATTATTGTTAATAAAAAAGCACCTCCCCTATAATTCTATGAGAGGTGCCTAAATTTTGTGCTTTTATCTTTTCCTATTCAGTTAAAACATCATTCCAATTATTAACCTGTTCATCAGTTAAATTTAAGCTGATACTATCAGAAAGACTTTCATCTAGAGTATCGACTGTAATTTTAACTTTATCTGGAATAACACCTTTGGTATAACCATCTGGCTCAACTGTCATATCAAACGATGGATCAGTACTGGTTTCGTTTAGATAGAAGGTAGTGGTAAAATCAGTTAATTTTGTACTATCATCTTTAGTTTTTAACTCATTTAAGAATTCTTCGTTAGCTTTATTTGTTGCAAGTAGTAGATCATTACTGTATAACTCAACAGTAATATCAGTTACTTTATTAGCTTGAACTTCTTTATTGACTGCAACATCTAACTCTAGACCAGTCTCCCCTACTACAATCTCATCAACTGTCATATCGACAACTGATAAGTATAGAGCTTCTTTCCAATCCTCCCAGGTAATATCATCATTCTCAATTAACAATGTATAGATACCATGATTTACGGTGACAACTTCTAATGAAATAGTGTCAGGAATTTCACTTAAAATGTAACCCGTCATGGTGTTAATGACCGTATTGCCAAGATAAGTAACTAAACCATGATTATCGCCACTAATTCTAAAGGCATTGTTAAGATCGTATGGATTAGTAAGATCAAGTTCATCATCGTTAATAATCGTGTTAGTAGCTAACAAAACATTACCATTAAGTGGATCACTACTAAATAGCATGTTAGTAATTTTAACGACATCTTCATCAAGAAAATTATTGAACGTAAAGCTATAATTAATATATGAATATAGGTTATCACCGTCATCGACAGTAACTAAGTTCATTTCATGACCCACTATTCTTAATGGATCCTCGACTAGAATACTTTTTTGGAAAGTACCAGTTGATATCCTTATACTTTCATGTTTTAAAGCGTCGACACTCTTGACATATAAACGATAGACACCAACACCACTGCCAGTTGGTTTGATAATACCATTTTCTGGTAAATCATGCATTAAACTAGCATCAGCCTCAAAATCAAAATCAGAGCCCTCATCCTGAAAATAATACTTAGTCACTGTTGGACTAAAGTCATTAACTGTCACTGTGACATAAGCACCAGGTTCTACCTCAACTGTTCCTTCACGACTAAAGTTAATAACTGGAGCTAAAGTATCATTGACTATGACTGTTCTAGTCACTTCCACAGCCTTATTGCCAGTACTATCAACGGCATTGTAATGAATAATGTAATTACCCATTACTGCTGCGTCAACTTTAACTACATTGTCGGCACTGGTAATATCATCGGCATAAAAACTATAAGTAATCGTTGGAATAATTACTTCCTTGGAATTGTCATCGATCGTAACGATGGTTGGATCGTTAAAAATTGAATTTTTTTGTGCCTCAACTAAAAGATCATCACTATCGTTAAGAAAAATTTCTGGTGGTGTCGTATCGACTACCTTAACTGTTCTAGTTACAGCAGTTGCTTTTCTTCCTGCTTCATTTGTAACATTATAAGTAACTATAAATGTCCCAAGTTTGCTACTATCGACATTATTTACAATAACTAATTCACTAGTTAAGTCACCATAGATACTATCTTTGGCCTTGGCACCAGCATCAACATAGACACTGCCAATTTCAATTGTTACTTCCTTATCTCCCAATAGTGTAATAACCGGTACTGAATAATTATTCACAACTGATGGATTACTATTATTGTCATTATCTTTATTGTCATCATCATCTTTATCATCGTCTTTAACATTATTATTAGTACTAGGCTTGTTTTCTTCATTATTGAACAAATTAGCAATATCAGCTCTAATCAAAACAAATGCACTTAATAATAAACCGATAATCACAACCGTAACAACTGAGAACCTTCTCATTTCTTTCATTAAAAACCTCCCTATCTTTAGATTTTACAATTAAATTATACTAATAATAGTTACATTAATCAATCTACTTTACTAAATTTGACAATATAATAAATTATATTTTTTAAATATTCTTGACTTAATCAAAAAGATCAGTTACTACTAATCTTAAACTTTGCGGGATTGAATTTCGGCAATCTTTTCCAAAACTTCCTTAGCATTATCGTCATTAAGAGAATTATATCCTAATTCTTTCAAAGCTTGACTTTTAGCACTGGTCAATTCCTGAGTCCTACTAAGTGCTTCTTCTTTTTTATGTTTAATATCTTGAACAAATCTTTTATGTGAATCTGCTACTTTACTTTTGACGGCACCACCACTATTGTATAGATTAAAAGCACTAAAGATAATACTTTCAAAATTGAATTGTAAGTCCTTATTATAGACAAACTCTAGTGGATCAGTAAATCCCATCGATTTAGAAATATAACACAACAAAAACTTTAATTCTTTATTGTTTTCCATCGATTGCAAAAAGTGATATAAATACTGAAAAGTATTAAAATTCTCTTTGGACTTGTCATCTTTTAACTTTTCTTTTAAAAGTGTAATAATATCAGACAGTAATTCCTGTTCTTTACGATTAAAACCTTTTAAATCAGATAAAAGATCGCGATTGACAATATCTTTAACTCCCTCGTTTAATCTACCGTCAACTTTAATGATATATTCACCATCGATGACTACTTTTCCTACTTCATCTTCACTTTTTATATCTAATAATCGCATGATTCTCATAGCTTTTTCGCGAGGCCACTCTTTTAAGTCTTCATTGGCTAAATAATTATATAGCATCTGCCTAGATACTCCTAAATACTTTGCTAACCTAACCTTTGAAATTCCTAATTCTGCTATAACATTACTTAATTTGTTCATTTTAAGAACCTCCCTACATTCTAATTCTATCATTTTTTTTTGACATGTCAAGTAAATATTTAGTTTACACATTCTACAATATCATATTCTTTTTAAGTCCTTTACAAGTCTCTCCTGGGATTTTTCGACATCGTTATTTAATAACAATTCGTAATATTTTCTTTGATTGAAATCAAAATTCTGGATGTTTAAAATATAAATCTTTTCTTCGGCTTCAAATGATTTCCAATCTTTAACTGATATTACTCTACCACATTCTGGACAACCATATTTATTATAAGTAAAATCAGGGTCTTGTTCACTTTCTACTTGGTCCTCGCGATAACATTCTAGATGTGGAGCAAGTTCAAGACCATAAGAACCTAAATAAAACCAAAACGGATGGTTACAGTGACTAAACCCTTGTCCTCTATCGGATATTAATCGTAAAGAGAAAGCCCATAAAAATTCTAAATATTCCATTTGCTTGGGATCACTATTAAAGCTCATCAAGTATGAGTTAAGCTCTCGACATTCATATAATAAACTGTTATAATGCTTAATCTTTTCATCCTGTTCTAATTGTTTAATTTCAGTTTTTACTTCCTCACACCTTTGTAACTTGTTCTTATCATTTTCTATTCTTGCTAAAACTTCCAGTCTTTCTGATTCTTTCATAAAACCTCCTATAAAATAATTATAAATCACCAAGAATAAAAAGTCTGTTTTTTTAAAAAAATGGCGATAAAACCAAAAGATAATATCGCTACAAAAATACGTTATTGTTTCTTAAATCCATTATATTTTGGTAAAATAACTAATCTTCATTCTTTCTTTTTAACCCTTTTACAAGCATCAATTGGGCAGTTTTGACATCTTCAGTCATCAATAATTCATAGTATTTCCTCTGATAGAGATCAAAATTTCTTTTAATTGGAATATAAACCATCTTACCATTTTCAAATGATTTCCAACCATTATTCCATTCATTAATAATTAGTTCCGTCCCACACTCTGGACATCCATACTTATTATAGACAAAATTTTGATCTTGTTCGTTTTCCACTTCGTAATCAAAAACATACTCGCCTTTTGAATCGGTTTCAAGCCCATAAGAACCTAAATAGAGCCACAAAGGATGATTACACTTTTCAAAGACTTTACTTGTAATTCTCGAATCGAATGCCCACAGAAACTCCAAATATTCTATTTGATTTGAATTAAAATTGTAATAGGATAAATACGAACTTAGTTGTTGTTCATTTTCTAACAACTCTATATAACGCCTAATCTTTTCATCACGTTTTAATTGTTGAATTTCATCACGCATTTCATCAAGTTTTTGTAGATTCTTTTTATTTCTTTCGATTTTCGATAAAACTTCTAGTCTTTCTGATTCTTTCATAAAACCTCCCTATTAATAATAATTATAATGCATGAATAATGAAAAATCTATATACCTATAATAAATACCATAATTTCTGATTATTTTTTCTAACTTCTTTGATAATTCCGCCACCCAAGCATTCATCATCTAAATATAAAACACAGGCTTGTCCAGGAGTTACAGCTTTAGCACTAGGATACCTTACTAATATACTTACATCGTCCAAGTATTCAATTTCAACTCTAATATCAGTTTGACGATAACGAAACTTGCAAGTACAGGTAGTTGGTCTTAAATCACTGATGAAATTAACACTTTCGACCAAACAACTATCTGAAATTAGATAATCATTATCCTCGCCAAAGGAAACATATAAAATATTTTGATCTAAATTCTTACCGACCACAAACATCTTATCATCATTACCCCCGATGTTAAGACCTTTTCTCTGTCCGATCGTGTAATACATTAAACCAACATGCTCTCCCACTTTCTTCATCGTCGAAATATCTATTACATCGCCTTTTTGATTAGGTAAATAATTTTCTAAAAATTTCTTATAGTTTCGTTCTCCAATAAAGCAAATTCCCGTCGAGTCCTTCTTTTTGGCGGTAACAAGTCCATGACTTTTTGCTATCTCACGGACCTCTTGCTTATTAAGCTCCCCTACTGGAAATAAAATATTTTCCAATTGTCCTTTTGATAACTGACTCAAAAAATAAGTTTGGTCTTTATTATTATCGATTGCTCGAAGTAGTTTGCCAGCTTCTAATCTAGCATAGTGTCCTGTCGCAATATATTGAGCTCCAAGCCTTTTAGCTTCTTTGATAAATAAATCAAATTTAATATACTTATTGCACATAATATCTGGGTTTGGAGTCCTGCCCTTCTTTAATTCCTCTAAAAAATAAGTAAAAACATAATCCCAATACTCTTTGACAAAATCTACTCGATGAAGAGGAATATTTAATTTTTCACAGACATTAAGAGCATCATTATAATCCTGTTCTTGAGGACAAATATCGTTAACTAAATTAGGATTTCCTAAATAATCATTATTAATGGAACTATCCCAATTACGCATAAATAAACCGATAACCTCATATCCCTGTTCTTTTAAAAGAATAGCCGCGACACTACTATCCACTCCACCAGACATCCCTATAACAACTCTTTTCATGCTAATCACCTCTCTAATTATATAATATTTAAACAAAAAAAGATAGATTTCTCTATCTTAAACCTCGGAATACTTATCAAATAAATTCTCTAAAATCTTTTTTGATTGTAAGTCTTTAGAATTTTCCTCTATGAAATACCTTTTCTAGTATTTTCTCAGTAGTATCAACTGTCGAAGGAAAAGTTTCTAAATCATCATGATATTTTAATAAACTGTTTTCCTGTGGTTTGTCTAATACACTAATATCAACAGAATCAATACATTTAGTACTAAAGAACCTTAATTGTTTATTAATATCTAATCTATATCTAATCAATTGCTGAAATTGACCAGTTTCTAACAATTGAAGGGCGCATAATTCCTTAGGTAAACACATAATTTTTTCGAACATATAAGAATAAAACTCTCCTCCAAAAATACCACGAGGATGACTGACAGCAAGTGGAATTCTGCTTAAAGCTAAAATACCACAAAGATAATCATGAACATCATCACTTCTAATTGTATTATATATTATAGTAGGTACCAAATGTGAATATTTACCTTGAATGTATTCTTGAATTAAAATATCGTATAATTTTTGATTTGCTACTACTTTGTGGAGACGACGAAAATCGGAGAAATCATTACGAGCATTATGATATATAATGCTATCAATATGCATATCTTCATGTTTTGACAATTTAGCAGACATAGATTTATCAGTCGTGTCTAAACGATAAAATAATTCATGAGTGTCAAAACGATCAAAAAATCCATCAGTATTAACACTTTTTTCTTTTATTATCTTTTCTCGATAATTTATTAGGGCTTCTTTATTAGCTTCAAAAGAATAAACATTAATATGATCTTTTTTCCTTTTATATAAAAACATTTTTTCATTTTCTGTACTTATCATCCAAAATCCTCCCTGTATTTATTATATTACTATTTTTTAGCAAATACAATTGTTTTAGAAAGTAAATATATTAATCTAATTATTTAATTAAAAAAGTAAACAATTTTATAATATAAGGAGAGACAAATATTTCGATCAAAGATTCGATTAAAAAACCAATAATGACAACTACTAAAATCTTTAAATATTTATTCATAACTTTCTTAAAATCAATTTCTTTTTTGAGGAATAAATTAGAAAATAAGCGAACTGA
>CAZBQC010000032.1:0-9424 GCA_964494015.1 uncultured Muribaculaceae bacterium | reverse complement strand
AAGATATGAATGAACATTCTATTTAATCGGTTGTAAGTATAGCGTTTAGTTTTAAGATATCCAATTAATTCAGCGAGACTGTTACTTTTAAAAATATATTTTTTAATTCTTTTATCCAGTCCTTCATCGACAGTTTGGATTTTATCAAGTTCATCGAGATGACTAATAATTTGGAATTTTAAAAGCTGAAAATAAATATCTAAAAAATGAAGATTTTGCGGTAAATGTTTTAAGGTAAGAAGGGGAATAAATTTACTGATATCTTTCTTTTCGATTAGACCATTTCTAATACTAGTAGCACTCGTTATTTCCTGATCTAAATCTTTAGCATGATAGTCATTAGTTCGCTTAATGGTGATAGGTTCCATTTTAGAACTTAATCTAATTATTTCTTTTATGTAGCTCAATCCTAACAAATCATTAGGTTTGGTTAAATTGACATTAGTGATATCTTTTAAGGCTTTGGATAGAGCAGTCGGATAATTATTGCCTTCTTGCATATATCCTTTTACTAATGTTTCGTATTCCTGATTATCAGTAACTATTTTGGCAATTTTAACTAATTCTTCGACTTGGTTGGATTCACTGCCAAAGACTAGGTAATCACATTTTAAATAATTTAAGATATCGACAGCACCCTTGGCAAAGGTGTCAGCACTTTGAGTGGCAAAAGGAAAGGGTAATTCAATTACTAAATCGACATGATAGGATAGAGCAATTTCTGTTTTTTGCCACTTGGTCAGTAGAGAAATTTCTCCTCTTTGTGTAAAAGTTGGCGAGATAACCAAGATAATTAAACTATCTCTAAACATCTCTTTAATTTTCTCTAAGTGATATAAGTGTCCATTATGAAAGGGATTATATTCACAGATTATACCAATAATTTTCATAAGTGTACCTCTTTGAAGTTATTTTATCATGAATGGATAATTTTTGCATATTTAATTAAGAAATAATAATTCATAATTATAGTTGGTAATCCTTGACTTTAAATTTTTTTAAAGATAGTATAATAATTATATTGATTAAGGAGAAATGATAAGATGTTAGAAAAGTATCATATTGATGAATTATATCTTGCTAGTATCATTGTTATTCGTGCTGATACTAATTCCGATATCTTATCAATTGGTCCATCTAGTTATGATTATTTAACGATATTAAAGAAAGTATCAGAAGATAAATTTATTGATTTACAAAATCCAAGATACTTAATATCAAGGGTTAGAAATTCTAAAATGATCAGTTATATTATTAATTATATAGAACCATTTGGTAACTATTATACACAAGACGGTAGAAAAAGAACAATGTTTAGTAAAAGACGAGCAATAAGAGCATCACAAAATTATCTCGGAGCTTTTTATCTTAACAACCAATAAAATTATCTATGCTAAGTTAGCAGTAGCTCATCAAATTCTTAAGGTTTAATACTTTAATTTTAAATCTTTTTGTTATTTTAAGAAGTTATTATCATAAAATTTGTAAATATACTTGATTTAATTCCTAATTTATGTCATTATATTGCATGTGAGATTCCACTTAAACGATTAAAAGTTTAGGGATAAGAAGGGAAGGAGTGATAAAGATGGCTGTACCATTTAGAAAAGTATCAAAGACTAGAAAAAGAATGAGAAGAGCTCATAATGCACTAGATGCTAAAAATGCTACACTTTGTCCAAATTGTAAAGAAGCAATTCGTCCACACAGAGTATGTCCAAAATGTGGTTACTATAAAGGAAAAGAAGTTATTAAAAAAGTTGAAAAAGACACTACTAAATAGTAGTTTTTTTGTTGATGACTAATTTATGTCAAAAAACGACAAACTAAAAATTTTATCTTGTTGAAATATCTAGGTTAGATTATTTTTTTAATTTAATTTAGATATTTTTTTTAAAATTAGTTTCGCTCTATGTTATAATAAATTTATATAATGGAGAGTGCAGTATGAGGGAAGCTTGGCAGGGGTTTGTTGAAGGTTTTTGGTGTGTAAATATCGATGTCAATGATTTTATAAAAAAGAACTATATTCCTTACTTGGGAGATGAACTTTTTTTAAAGCCAATTAGTGATAAGACCAGTGCAGTATTTAAAAAATGTCAAAACTTACTTGCTGAGGAATTAAGAAAAAGTGTTTTAGATATCGAAGTTAATGAGGTGTCCGGAATCAATAACTTTATGCCGGGTTATATCGATAAAGATAATGAAGTGATTGTTGGGTTACAGACTGATGCTCCACTAAAGAGAATTATCAATCCTTACGGTGGAATGAGAATGGTTTATCATTCGCTGGGAGCTTATCATTCTGAATTGAATAAAGATATCGATAAATATTTCAATAAGTATCGTAAAACGCACAATCAAGGTGTTTTTGATGTCTATACTAAAGAGATGCGTCTAGCTCGAAAAATGGGTTTATTGACCGGTTTACCTGATGCATATGGACGAGGTAGAATCATTGGTGATTATCGACGAGTAGCTCTTTATGGAATTGATTTTCTGATTAGTCAAAAACAAACTGATTTTATTAATTTAAAAGGTGTGATGACAGATGAGTTAATTCGTTTACGTGAAGAAATTACCGAACAAATTAGTGCTCTTAAAGAAATCAAAGCTTTGGCTTTAAGTTACGGTTATGATCTTAGTGAGCCAGCTAATAATGCTCAAGAAGCTATTCAATGGTTATATTTTGCTTATTTAGCTGCTGTCAAGGAAAATAATGGGGCAGCGATGAGTTTAGGACGAGTTTCGACTTTTTTAGATGTTTATCTCGAAAGGGATTTAAAAAGTGGATTATTAACGGAAGAAGAAGCTCAGGAACTGATCGATCAATTCGTCATCAAGCTGCGTTTAGTACGTCATTTAAGAACCCCTGACTACGATGAATTGTTCTCGGGAGATCCTACCTGGATAACGGAAAGTATTGGGGGAATGACGGAAGAGGGAAATCCATTTGTGACAAAAAATTCCTATCGTTTTTTACATACTTTAACTAATTTAGATCCGGCACCGGAACCTAATATGACTGTCCTTTGGAGTGAAAAGCTTCCGGATAATTTTAAAAAATACTGTGCGAAAATGAGTATTGAAACTGATTCCTTGCAATATGAAAATGATGATTTGATGCGATCAATCTATGGTGACGATTACGCTATTTCCTGTTGTGTTTCAGCGATGCGAGTCGGATGTGATATGCAGTTTTTTGGAGCCAGATGTAATTTAGCAAAAGCCCTTTTATATGCACTGAATGGCGGCAGCGATGAAATTACGAATACGAAGGTGGTCGACGGGTTTGAAAAATTTACTGCTCAGGTTTTAGATTATGATCAAGTTTTAAACAGCTATTTTAAAATGTTAGACTATATTGCTGAACTTTATACCAATACGATGAATATTATTCATTACATGCACGATAAATATGCCTATGAGAAAAGTCAGATGGCTCTTCACGATACGGTAGTGAGACGTTTGATGGCGTTTGGAGTTGCCGGTTTGTCAGTGGTAGCTGATTCACTCTCGGCCATTAAATATGCGAAAGTTTATCCTGTTTATGGAAGTAATGGCTTGATTGTCGATTTTGAGATCGAAGGAGATTTCCCAAAATTTGGTAATGATGATGATCGAGTGGACAGTATCGCTACTCTTGTTTTAGAAAAGTTTTATAACGAGTTAACTAAATATTCATTATATCGAAGTGCTGTCCATACGCTATCAGTTTTGACGATCACTTCTAATGTCGTCTATGGCAATATGACGGGGGCCACTCCTGACGGTAGGAAAAAAGGTGTTCCGTTTGCGCCAGGAGCTAATCCGATGCACAATCGGGACTTAAATGGAGCCTTGGCTTCCTTAAATTCGGTAGCTAAAATCGATTATGAAAAATATTGCCGCGATGGAATCAGCAATACTTTTTCGATTACGCCACAGGCCCTTGGTAAAGAGCTTGATCAACAAATTGCGACCTTGATTAATATCTTAGATGGTTACTTTCTTCAAAAAGGTCATCATTTGAATGTCAATGTCTTAAATCGTGATACTTTAGTTAAGGCGATGGAACATCCGGAAGCTTATCCACTTTTGACCATTCGTGTCAGTGGCTATGCGGTTCGTTTTAATCGTTTGACTAAGATTCAGCAGGAAGAAGTAATTGCTAGAACTTTCCATGAGAAGTAGGTGAAGTATGCAAGGAAGTATCAATTCCATTGAATCGTTAGGTTTATTTGATGGACCAGGAATTAGAGTCGTCGTCTTTATGAATGGTTGTTTACTTCGCTGTCGCTATTGTCATAATCCTGAGATGTGGAATAAGACGGAAAATAACATGACGGTCAGTGAATTAGTTAAGAAAGTTAAAAGATTTAAGCCATATTTTGGAAAAGATGGTGGGGTAACTTTTTCGGGAGGAGAACCACTGCAACAAGTAGAGTTCTTAACCGAAGTTTGTAAGGAACTAAAAAAAGAACGAATTCATCTGGTGCTTGATACGGCAGGCGTAGCTAGTGGTGACTATCAAGAGTTATTAAAATATATCGATCTGGTTATTTTTGATATCAAACATGTTGCAAGAGATGAATATCAGGAATTGACAGGATTTCCCATCGATGAAAGTTTAAAATTCATTAACGATGTCAATAAGTTGGGAAAAGATTTGTGGTTAAGACAAGTTGTTGTTCCTCATCTTACTGATGATCGAGAATATATCGCTGGATTTTATCAATTTATTAAGCCGATCAACAATATTCAAAAGATCGAATTTATTCCCTACCATCGCTTAGGTAGTGAAAAATATGAAAAATTAGGTCTTGATTATCCAATGAAAGATACACCGAATGTAGAACAAGATAAATGTGATGAACTTTATCAATATTTGATCAGTTTATATCAAGAGGCCAAAGCAGAAAATAAAAATTAATTTAGGGAGGTTTGGAAATGGCAAAATTATATTATTTTTATGGAGCAATGAATTCTGGGAAAACGACGAGAGTTATTCAATGTGCTCACAATTACGAAGAGCAAGGAATGAAAGTAATCTTGATGAAACCCAAAATCGATGGCAAGGGTGAGGACAAAATTACTGCTCGAGCAGGATTGGAAAGAAAAGTTGATTATCTAATTGACGACGTAGATAACCTTTATTATTTAATTAAAGCCTTTAAGCAAAAATATCGAAATTTAAGATTAATCTTGATTGACGAAGCAGAATTTTTAAGTCGAGATCAGGTAAATCAACTAATGGATGTCGTTATTGATATGAAAGTACCAATCATGTGTTATGGCATTAGAACTGATTTTTTAACCAATGGTTTTCCAGGGGGGACCAGACTTTTAGAAATTGCTCATCATCTTGAGGAAGTAAAGACGATTTGTAAATGTGGTGCTAAAGCGATGCAAAACATTCGAAAAGTTGATGGCGTTGTCGTGACGGAAGGTGAGAGTGTGGCGATTGAGCTTGGCAATACAACTTATGAAACAGCTTGTCCGAAATGTTATGTCAAAAGAACGGGTCTTAAATTCTATCGTCGTTAATAAAACTTGTTTAATTATGTAAAATCTTAAGGAAAAGTATTGTCAATAATACTTTTTTTACTTATAATAAGAACGTACTTTAAAAGGAGGAGGGATTTTATGAAATATGTTTATGCCTTTAAAGAAGGAAATAAAGAGATGAAAAATTTGCTTGGTGGTAAAGGTGCTAACTTAGCTGAAATGACTAGTATTGGCTTACCTGTACCAAGAGGTTTTACGATTACCACGGAAGCCTGTACCAAGTATTATGAAGATGGACAAGAAATTAGTTCAGAGATTGAAAAAGAAATATTAGAAAAGTTAGTAGAACTGGAAAATACTACTGGTAAAAAGATGGGAGACGCAGAAAACCCATTATTGGTCTCCGTAAGAAGTGGAGCACGTGCTTCGATGCCAGGAATGATGGATACGGTTCTTAACTTAGGATTAAATGATGATGTAGCAAAGGGCTTTGCAAAAGTTACTAATAATCCTCGTTTTGTCTACGACAGTTATCGTCGTTTTATTCAAATGTTTTCTGATGTCGTCATGGGCTTTCCAAAAAGTTCATTCGAAAGATTATTTGATAAGATTAAGGAAGAAAAGCATGTTGAATATGATACAGAATTAACAGCTGAAGACTTGATGGAAGTAGTTAATACCTATAAAGAAGAATATCAAAAACATTCAGGAAGTGAATTTCCACAAGACGCGAAAATTCAGTTAATGGAAGCAGTCAAGGCTGTATTTAGAAGTTGGAATAATGATCGTGCAATTACTTATCGTCGACTTAACGACATTCCATCATCATGGGGAACAGCTGTCAACGTTCAAGAGATGGTTTATGGTAATCGTGGTGAAACTAGTGGAACGGGTGTTGCTTTCACCAGAAATCCCGCTACTGGCGAGAAGAAACTATATGGCGAGTACTTGATGAATGCTCAAGGTGAGGATGTCGTAGCCGGTATTCGTACACCACAGACGATCGATACCTTAAAAGAAGTTATGCCTGATTGTTACAATGAGTTTGTCCGTATTTGCGATATCCTAGAAAAACATTATAAAGATATGCAGGATATGGAGTTTACGATCGAAGATGGAAAACTATTTATGTTACAGACGAGAAATGGTAAGAGAACCGCTGCTGCTGCTTTAAGAATTGCGGTCGACTTAGTTAACGAAGGAATGCTAACGAAAGAAGAGGCTCTTTTAAAAGTAGAACCAAAACAATTAGATCAATTATTACATCCTAATTTTGATGGTGCCAGTTTAAAAGCTGCTAAAGTAATAGCTAAAGGACTTGCAGCGTCACCTGGTGCGGCGACAGGTAAAATTTATTTTACTGCTGAAGATGTTATTAAAGCTTCTAAAGCTGGTGAAAAGGATATTTTGCTGGTTCGTTTAGAAACCAGTCCTGAAGATATCGAAGGCATGAATATTGCTCACGGTATTTTGACCATTCGTGGAGGAATGACCTCTCATGCTGCCGTTGTTGCCCGTGGAATGGGAACTTGCTGTGTTTCAGGTTGTGGCGAATTAAAAATTGCCGAAGAAGCGAAAACGATTACGACCAGAGAAGGTCAAACTTTTAAAGAGGGCGACTGGATGAGTTTAGATGGCTCAACTGGCAATGTCTACGGTGAAAAAATTAAAACCGTCGAACCAGAAATCAGTGGTGATTTTGAAGTCTTTATGTCTTGGGCAGATGCCGTTCGTACTTTAAAAGTAAGAACCAATGCTGATACGCCAAAAGATGCCCTAGTGGCTCGAAAATTTGGCGCTGAAGGAATTGGATTATGCCGTACTGAGCATATGTTCTTTGAAGAAACGAGAATTTTCAACTTTCGAAGAATGATTACGGCTACCTCAGTTGAAGCAAGAGAAGAAGCTTTGTCAAAGATTCTTCCATATCAACGAGAAGACTTTGAAGGACTATTCAAAGCCATGAATGGTTATGGAGTGACCATTCGTTTCCTAGATCCACCACTTCATGAATTCCTACCACATACTGATGAAGAAATTAAACCATTAGCTGAAAGTTTAGGAATGAGTTTTGCTGATCTAAAGGCTCGAATTGAATCTTTAAAAGAATTTAATCCAATGATGGGACATCGTGGTTGCCGTCTAGCAGTTACTTATCCAGAAATTGCCAGAATGCAAACTCGTGCTGTCATTGAAGCAGCTATCAATGTCAATAAAGAAGGTTTAAATGTGGTTCCAGAAATCATGATTCCCTTAATATCTGATCTTAAGGAACTAAAATATATTAAGAATATCGTCGTTGAAACCGCTGACGAGATTATCAAAGAGGCTGGTGTCGAGTTAAGTTACCATGTTGGAACGATGATCGAAATACCAAGGGCAGCAGTGACTGCTGACAAGATTGCCACTGAAGCTGAATTCTTTAGTTTTGGTACTAATGATTTAACGCAGATGACTTATGGCTTCAGTCGTGACGATGCCTCTAAATTCTTAGATGATTACTATAAAAAATCCATCTTTGAATCCGATCCATTTGCTAGAGTTGACCAAGAAGGTGTCGGCTTACTAATGAGACTTGCTGTTGAAAAAGGTAAGAGCACCAGACCTGATATCAAGTTAGGAATCTGTGGCGAACATGGAGGAGATCCTTCAAGTATCGAATTCTGTCATAATTTAGGATTAACTTATGTCTCTTGTTCACCATTCAGAGTACCAATTGCTCGTTTGGCAGCAGCTCAAGCTAAATTAAAAGAAAATAATTAATTAAAATCATTGACTTTTGCCTTAACAAGTAATAGTCAATGATTTTTTGTTTAATAAAATAATTTATCAACTACAATTGAAAAATTTGACAGAATAGGGTATACTAAATATAAAGTAGGGATGATCGTTATGAAAAATAAAAAAGGATTTACTTTAATTGAATTATTATCGGTTTTAACATTACTTGGAATTATCATGATTATTGCGGTTCCTAATATTTTAAGTATTGTCGATAAAAATAAAAAAGAAACGATGTTAAGCGATGCTAAAAGATTGATGAAAGCTACCCAATATGAAGCTTCTTTTAATGAGAGCCTTTTACCTACTCCGGAAACACCAACAAAAATTCATACTTTAGCAGACTTATGGGAATTAGGGGTAAAGGATTTGGAAATTGATCCTGATGATGGGACTTATGATATTAATGCTTCATACGTAAAGATAGTTTTATCTGAAAATAATTATTTCTATTATATAAAATTATGTGGAAGTAATCGATATATCAATGAGGTAAAAGAAGAAGAATTAACTTCCAATAAAATTGTTTTAGAAGGAATGTGTCCTTAAAGTTTTCTATTTAATTACAGAACTAAATATTAACAAAAATATTTATATATGATAATTGAAAATTTATTTAGGGTGGGGTATACTAATTAGAGAGTAGAGATGAGGATTATGAAAAATAAAAAGGGATTTACTTTAATTGAATTGCTGGCCGTCTTGACATTACTTGGAATAATTATGATTATTGCGGTTCCTAATGTCTTAAATGTCATTGGCAAGAATAAAAAGGAAACGATGGTCAATGATGCTAAAAGATTGATTGCTATTACGCAGTATGAAGCATCGATTAACAAAGATCTTTTACCTACTGATTCGATACCTACTAAAACTCATAGTTTAACCGCACTGTGGGGATTAGGTATAAAGGATTTAGAATCGGATCCAGATAATGAAAGTTATGATGGAGAAGCTTCATATGTAAAGATTGTTTTTGAAGATAATGATTATGTTTACTCGGTCAAATTATGTGGCAGTAAACAGCATATTAATGAAACGGTTGAAAGTGGTTTGACTTCGAATGATATTGTCCTAGATGGTCCATGCTCATAATTAAATATTTATTTCAGAATTCATGCTTTATCTCCTTGACTACTAATAGGGTCTTGTGCTA
>CAZBQC010000031.1:0-9564 GCA_964494015.1 uncultured Muribaculaceae bacterium | reverse complement strand
ATTTGCTTTTTTCCTTATTTTATGGTAAATTATTAACTAGTTAAAAAGGAGATGACTCGCTTGAAAATATTTTTATTGATTATTGCCATTTTATTGATTACGATTGTGCTTTTACAAAGTAGTAAAGCTGAGAATGCTTCACAGATTATTACTGGTGGAAATACGGAGCTGTTTAGTAAAAGAAAAGAACGCGGAAGCGAATTAGTAATTAGTCGTATGACGATGATTCTTGGTTTAGTATTCTTTCTAATTAGCTTAATTATGGAATTTATTTAATTTAGGACTATCAATATAGTCTTTTTTCTTTTATAATTATAATTAAGAGGTAAAAATATGAAGCAGAGAATTATTGATCTATTAGATAAAAAGGACTTATCGTTATCATGGGAGGAGATTAAAGACCAATTACACTTAACTGATGTTGAAGAGTTAAAGGAACTTAGTGAAACTTTACAAGAATTAGCTGAGGAATATGTGATACATTATACTGGTAAAAAGAAGTATATGTTATTTAAGTATAGTCATTTAAGTAAAAATGTTGTCAAAGGAATATTTTCAACTACTCATCACGATTATGGCTTTGTCAGAGTCGATGGTGAAGAAGAAGATATTTTTGTCCATGTTTCTAACAGTATGGGAGCAGTCAACGATGATGTCGTACTTGTTGAAAAATATGAAAATTTTAAAGATAAAAAGATTGAAGGAAGAATACTTAAGATTTTACAAAGAACGAATGAAGCACATGTCGGTAAGGTTACGATTAATAATAACAAAATTGTTGTTGTTTTAGATAATAAAAAGTTTAAAGAACCAGTATATATTAGAGATGAGACCAAAAAAGGGTTAGTTGAAGGACATAAAGTATTAGTTAAGTTATTAAATAAAGATAATGGTAAAGATTTAAGTGGCACAGTTACAAAAGTGATTGGACATATTAATGATCCAGGAATCGATATCTTATCAATTGCTTATGAACATGGTTTTGATGCTGATTTTAGTCCAGAAACTATCGAGGAATTAAAAAACATTCCTGATAGTTTAACGGAAGATGATATCGCCAAAGAACTAAAAAATGGACGTAGGGATTTACGTGATCAGATGATTTTTACTATTGATGGTGATAATACTAAAGATGTTGATGATGCTATTAGTTTAGAAAAACTACCTAATGGTAATTATAAATTAGGTGTACATATCGCAGATGTTTCTTATTATGTAAAAGAAGGCAGCAGCCTTTTCAAAGATGCTTATCTACGTGGAACCAGTGTGTATATGATTAATTATGTGCTTCCCATGTTTCCTCATCTTTTATCAAATGGTATTTGTTCATTAAACGAAGGTGTAGACCGTTACACTATTTCTGGTGTTATGGAAATAAATCCTAAAGGAATAGTAGTCAATGAAGAAATATTTCCAGCTATTATTAAATCGAGAAAAAAGATGACATATAGTAAAGTTAACAGTATACTTGAAAAAAATATTGTTCCAGAAGATTATGAAGTATACAAAAATAATTTATTTATTATGAAAGATTTGTCACAAATTCTTCGCAAGATGAAGGAAGAACGAGGTGCCATTGACTTTGATCTTGATGAACCAGAAATTCTAGTTGATGAAAATGGTAATCCATATGATATTGTTAAAAGATATCGTGGAATCGCTGAAAAATTAATTGAGGACCTTATGGTTCAAGATAATGAAACTGTAGCAATATATATGAAAAAACTAGGTATTCCGGTTATGTTCCGTGTTCACGGAAAACCAGATGTCTTTAGATTACTCGAAGTTGTTGAATTCATTAAAACACTTGGATATAAAGTTGATATCGATATGAAAAAGATAACATCTAAGACAATTCAACAATTATTGAATAGTTTACGAGATAAGAAAGAATTTCCTATCTTGTCAAGTCAAATTCTAAGATGTATGGAAAAGGCTATTTATAGTGAGAATAATACAGGACACTTTGCTATAGCTAGCAAATGCTATCTTCATTTTACTTCAGATATTAGAAGATTCGAAGATTTTGGAGATCACACTATTGTTAGAACAACCTTGTTTGAAAATAAATTCAATGAAGAAACCATTAGTCACTATGAAAAAATGGTTTCTGATTGGGCGCTACAAGCCTCCATTAAAGAGCGAGATGCCGATGACGCAGAACGTGAAGCAAATGCTTTATACATGGCAAAATATATGGGGAATCATATTGGCGAGCAATATCACGGAATGATTTCAGGTGTCACTAATTTTGGCATATTTGTCAGGTTAGATAATCTGGTTGAAGGTTTAGTTCCAATAGATGAACTAGGTCCATATACATATAACGAGAAGCTACAAAGTTTAATTGATAAAAATAAAAAAATCTGTTATCGTTTATGTGATGAGTTGGACGTCGAAGTGACTAGAGTTTCACTAGAAAAGAGAACAATTGATTTTAAAGTTATAAAAAGGATTGATAATAATGAAAAAGAAGACCAAAATAAAGTTAAGGCTAAAACCAGGTATAGTTAACATAGCTATCCTTGTTTTAATAATTATCACAGCTTTTGGATTGGGATACTTTGGCAGTAAAAAATTTCATTTTAAAAATATTTTTGTAAAAACTGACTACAGTGTTGTCAATACTAGAAAAGAGTATGAAGCCTCGATAATTATGGCCGGGGACGCTCTTATTCATTCGTTGGTTTATAATACTATTTATAGTAATGGGAAATATGATTTTAAACCAGTATTTGAAAAAATAAAACCAATTATTCAAGGATATGATTTAGCATACTATAATCAAGAAACGTTGTTAGGTGGAAAAGAACTTGGATTATCGACTTATCCTCAATTTAATTCTCCACAAGAAGTGGGGGATGCCTTAGTCGATTGTGGTTTCAATTTGGTTTCTTTAGCAAATAATCATACCTTGGATAATATTTATATCAAAGGATTAAAACCTTTAGAGAATTCTCATGCTTACTGGGCAAAACAAAAAGATGTTTATGTTTCTGGATCTTATCCTTCAGTTCAAGAAAAGGATGAACTAGTCATTAAGACGATTAATGAGATCAGCTATGGATTTTTATCTTATACGGTTTCTACGAATGGAATTCCGATTCCGATTGGGAAGGATTACTTAGTGAATGTTTATTCGGAAAGTAAAGCTAAAGCAGATATTCTTAAATATCGTGATAAGGTTGATCTTTTAATCGTCGCAATGCACTGGGGAGAAGAATATACTAGTTCACCACTTGCTTCACAAAAAGTAATTGCTAACTTTTTAGCTAGTCAGGGAGTCGATATTATTATTGGTAATCATCCTCATGTTGTTCAACCAATTACTTTTATTGGTGATACGCTAGTTATCTACTCTTTAGGCAATTTAGTTTCTAGTCAAATAGGAATAGATCGTTTGACTGGACTTTTGGCTAGTGCGACGATAAAGAAGGTAGTTCATAAAGGAGTTACGACTATTACGATCGAAGATGTCAAAGGTGAGCTAATTTTTACCAATAAAAATAATAAGTATAAGCTCTATCCATACAGTCAATTAAATAATGATATTCTTTATGGTTATAAAACTTATTATGAAAAATATGCAAAGATTGTTACCAGTTTAAGTAATAGAGTAACGATGATAGGACTTGATTAAGATGGAAATAATAAATAGAGTCGCACATTATAATTATTTTATTGAAGAAGAATACGAATGTGGCATCGTTTTAACGGGAACAGAAATTAAATCGTTACGTCAAGGCAATGCCAATATCAAAGATAGTTATGCGACAATTAGAAAAAATGAGTTGTATCTACTAAATATGCATATTTCCCCTTATGAACAAGGAAATATCAATAATCACAATGAAAATAGAACGAGAAAGCTTCTCATGCATAAAAGTCAAATCTTAAAACTAAATAATAAACTTCAATTAGAAGGCTATACATTGATACCTTTAAAAGTATACTTTAAAGATAATATAGCTAAAGTATTGTTAGGGTTAGGTAAAGGTAAAAAAGATTACGACAAAAGGGAAACTATTAAACAGCGAGACATCAATCGAGAGATTAGCAAATTAAATAAAAATAACTTTAAATAAAAAAATTATACTTCAAAAAGTATAATTTTTACTTAATCCTCAATATGTCTAAACAATAGACCGATATTGATAAGTCCAGCGATAGCAATAACGGTATAGATTATTCTAGCGATGATGTTGTCTGAACCATTAAAAATAGTTGCGACTAAATCAAAGTCAAAAATACCTACTAATCCCCAATTTATCGCTCCAATAATAACGAGTACTAAAGCTATTTTTTGTAATGTTTCCATTATTTCCTCCAATCTTTATTCTAATATTATAATAAACAAAATTTATATAATTATTCGTGAATATTTGCTATTAATACCCATATAATTAAATGAAAATAAATTTATGGGGTGGAAAAATGAAAAAATTATTTTTAATTATCTGTTTGTTTTTATTAATATTTGTCACTGGATGTGGGAAGACTAATGAGGAAAATGTCATCAAGAAATTGACTAACAAAGTTGATGGATTAAAAGCTTATCAATTGAGTGGTGAATTATCAATTTCTAACAATGAGGATACTTATAATTATTTGGTTGATGTCTCTTTTGCAAAGAATGATAAGTTTAGAGTTAGCTTAAAAAATAAAGCTAATGATCATGAACAGATAATTCTAAAGAACGATGATGGAGTATTTGTATTAACACCGTCACTCAACAAAAGTTTTAAGTTTCAAAGTGATTGGCCGTATAATAATTCACAGGTTTATCTATTAGGATCGATCGTCGATGATTTGAGCGAAGACCAGAACGCAACAGTTAAAAAAGAAAATAGTGACTATGTAATTACCAGTAAAGTTGTCTTTGCCAACAACAATAACCTAGTTAAACAAAAAGTAACAGTCGATAAAGATTTAAATTTTAAAAAAGTAGTTATTTTGGATAGTAATGATATTCCCCAGATGACGATGACATTTAAGACAGTTGATTTAAAACCTAATTTTAGTGAAAATCATTTTGAAATAAGTGAAATAATGAACAATACTAAAACTAATACAGAGACTAATACTTCTAAGCTAGAAGATATCATTTACCCATTATATATTCCAACAGGTACTTCCTTGACTGATCAAGAAAAAGTTACTAAAACAGATGGCGAAAGAGTTATATTAACTTTTGAAGGTGAAAAACCATTTATTCTAGTCGAGGAAACAGTATCAGTCGAAGATGAATTAACAACGATCCCTACTTATGGAGAACCATATTTATTAATCGATACAATAGGTGCTTTAACAGATACTTCAGTTAGTTGGATCAGTAATGGTATTGAATATTATCTAGTCAGCGATGTCATGAGTCAAACTGAGTTACTAGAAGTTGCAAAAAGTATTGCCACGATACCAGTTTCTAAGTAATAAAAGTAATAAATAAAAATATATAATGAAAATTGTTATATATTTTTTTATTTATAGAAAGGGTTATACATATGATATAATAAAGATGAAAAAAATTTTAGGAGTATTGAGATGTTAAAAAAGATAATATTATTTATGTTTATTTTAGTATTAGTTGTAGGTTGTGGTTCAAAGGATACAGCTAGTGATTCTAAAAAGGGTGAAAAGGGAGAATATACCAGTTTTACAATTAAAACAAACTTAACAAATAAAGACTATCAGCCCCATTCATATGATATGTATTTGCTGACACCAGGTCTACTTCCAACAGAAGTTGGTCAGGCAATGAATGACAGTAAATATGGACCAATTGAGGTCGATGAAAATGGTGAAGTGAAGATAGAACTAAGTTGGAATAACAGTTTAATACCATATATTGAAAATCCACAAAATACTAAAAAAAATCACTTACAACTCGTTATCGCAACTAAAGAAGATATCTATTTGAGAAATCCTCTTAATAAACCTACTTATATTGAATTTGTGAAAAATAAGAATGCCGAACCCTATGATGAATTTGAATATTATGCTGCTTATGAGAAAATAGAAGTAGATATAACTGATAAGTATCCAGATGGGGTATTATCACTTACATTTCAAGATGCCACATTCGTTATTAGACTTGAATTTGAAGAAGGATTTGAACCTGCATCATCATATGTGGTGGCAATTTATAAACCGGATACTAATGGTAGTGATATTGGTATGTACAATCTTGGTAGAATAGCAAGAAAATTTCAGTATTGGGACACGCCATTCTATAAAACAGATAACTTAAAAGCATGGGGTGGAACAATCGTCGTAAAAGATTACAGTACAGATTCCATTATTAATTATGAAGGTTATCCAAAAAAAGTAACATTTAATGAAGAAGGTAAATGTGAACAAGGAGATATTGTTAGAATCAAAATTAAAAAATAAAAAATTAAAACATAGAAAAATCGAGTGATGTTATAAAACTCGATTTTTTATTTATAAGTAATCATTGTTCCGGTATCGTTATCAAAAATCCTAACCATGCTATTTAAAGATGTGATGATAACTTTTCTTTTAGGATTGTTTTCAATAAAGTTAATGGCTGCTTGAATTTTAGGTAGCATACTTCCTTCCTTAAAGTGGCCTTGTTTTATATACTCTAGTGCCTCATAAGTAGTTAGAGTATCCAGTTTTTTAGCTTTAGGTGTCAGATAATCTAGTTCTACTTTATCGACATTGGTTAAGATAACTAGATATTCAGCATCGATTAGATTGGCAAGTTTAGATGATGATAAATCCTTGTCAATAACGGCTGAAATACCATGGAGACCATTCTTCTCAATTACTGGAATACCACCACCACCACAGGCAATGACAATGTGATTATGTTCCATTAAGTATTTAATTGTCTCTTTTTCAACAATATCAATTGGTTTTGGAGATGCTACTACTTTGCGGTAGCCTTTGCCAATTTCTTCTTTATAGATGTTTTTATTTTCCTTCATCAACTCAAGAGCTATTTTTTTTGAATAGTAAATTCCAATTGGTTTAGTTGGATTTTTAAAAGCCTCATCGCTTTTATCGACTAATACCTGGGTAATGATCGAAACAACTCTTTTATCAATATTTTCTTTTTCTAATTGATTCTGAATTTCCTTTTGCAGGTGATAACCAATATAACCTTGACTCATAGCTGTACATTCCGCCAGTGGCATTTCTGGTATATCCTTATTATCGTACGAATCCTCAAAAGCTAAATTAATGATACCAACTTGTGGACCGTTACCATGAGTGATAATAATTTCATGATTCAGTTTAATTAAATTAATTATATCTTTGACGGTCTCTTTAATTCTTTTTTGTTGTTCTAAGGGAGTGTTACCTAAAGCATTTCCACCAAGAGCAATAACAATTTTACTCATTTTTAACTGTTCCTTTGGGAATCTGTTGAGTAATACAATGAATATTGCCACCACCTAATAAGATTTCTCTGGCATAAACTGGAATGATTTCACGGTCTGGATACAAAATCTTTAAAATATCAATGGCTTTTTTATCATTTGGATCTTTGAATATTGGTAAAATAATAGCTTTGTTAGCGACATAATAGTTAATGTAAGAAGCGGCCAGTCGAAGTCCTGCTTCGCGAGGAAGGGTTCCTTCGATGGCATCGACTCCTTCACTTTCTTCTTTAGTAATTGTCACTGGTTTTGATGGGATCAGTATTTTGTGAATTTCTAACTTTCGACCTTTAGCATCAGTTACCTTTTTTAAAATTTCGTAGTTTTGTTTCGATATTTTATATTGTGGATCTTTTTGATTATCGCACCAAGCTAGTGCCACAACACCCGGCTTGACAAAGCAACAAATGTTGTCGACATGACCATTAGTCTCATCTAAATAAATTCCTTCTTTTAACCAAATAACTTTTTTACCATTTAAATAGTCGCATAATTTCTTTTCGATTTGTTTTTTGGTCATGCTAGGATTTCGATCCTTATATAAGAGACATTGTTCTGTCGTTAGGATGGTTCCCTCACCATCAGAGTGAATAGCTCCACCTTCCATGACAAAATCATCTACTCGATAATAATCCATATCTTCTATTTCAGCAATTTTTCTTGCTATTTTATCATCTTGATCCCAAGGGAAATATAAACCCTCAACTAATCCACCCCAAGCATTAAATTTCCAATCAATGGCTCTAATTTCTCCTTTATCGTTGATAACGCAGGTTGGCCCACAGTCCCTGACCCAAGAATCATTGTATGATATTTCAATCACTCTTATATCCGATGGTAATAAATTTCTGGCATTTTCGTACTGTTCTTTACTAACGCCAACAGTTACTTTTTCAGATTTACTTATCGCTTTAGCTACTTCGACAAATACATGTTGAGCTGGTTTAGCACCAAGTCGCCAATTATCTGGTCTTTCTGGCCATAATATGTAGCATCCTACATGTTCTTTAAATTCTCCTGGCATTCTAAAGCCATCTTTTTTAGGGATTGTAAATAAACTCTTCATTACCTTTTGACCTTTTTGTTTTGTTTAGGTTTTATAAAAGTTGATATTTTTCTAACAATGATTATTATTAGATTCTTTAGCTCGGATTTAAAGACTAATATTTCTCCAATAATAATAGCTATTCCAACCCCTAAAAGAAGTGGCCATTGATAATCAAACATTTCCATATGAAATTCTGGGAATAAGGTAAAGAAAATACTAGCAATTAATAGTATTAATGGAACGTAAGCCATTAATCTCAGTTTAAATTTTCCACCACTGATTTTATAGATTCTTGGTGAATCTGGATCAGTCTTTCGAAGTTTTAAAAAGGCAGTGAAGAATGGCAAATAACTCATTAAGAATGTAATTAAACTAAATGCAAAGAAGGTCCAGAATAAATCGACAGCTTCTCCAGGTAAAAAGGCTCCAATACTTAAAACAATGGATGCTACAATACCATTTAAGATCGATGCCATATATGGGACATTCTGTTTATTGGTTTTAGCAAATATTTTTGGTAGTCCTCCATCTTTAGCTGAATATCTAGCAATGGAATTGACACCAAATGACCAAGAAACGATATTGGCAATCATCGTATAGACGAAAAGGATACCAATTCCTATGATAATACCATCAGTTAAGGCAGAACTAATTCCAATTTTACCAAGTAAAATAGCAAAGCTTTCAGTAATTCCTGTCGAAGTTGGAATTTCTTCAACTGGAATAGCGACACTAATTCCAAATGATGGTAAAAGATAGAAAATAGCTATTAAGATTCCACCTAAAATAACAGCTTGTGGTATTTCCTTTTTAGGATTCTTCATCTCTTCAGAAGAGGTAGTAACAACTTCAAATCCCATAAAATTGAATATTATGACTGATACGAATCCAATTCCTAATAAGTCGAGACTAGGAAATAATGATTCAACTGTAAATTTGTTAGCAACTCCATAGTTGACAGCAACATAAATTCCTAGTAAACCTAGAGCTGACATAAATAATACTTTGCAGAAAGCTCCAATATTGACGATCCATTTGCTTTCTCCAACTCTCAGGCAACCAAGTAATGAGACGATCCAAGTATAAGCCAGTTGAATTATTAAAATCCAA
>CAZBQC010000030.1:0-11504 GCA_964494015.1 uncultured Muribaculaceae bacterium | reverse complement strand
GTCAATGGAGAATTTAAAACCTATCAACAAGTAGTCGATAATATCGATCGAATCGATCCAACTGGTAGTTGTACTGGTAAAATCGATGGTGATGTAACTGTTGTCAATATTAGTGCTACCGATGCCAATGGTATTAGAGGTTATAATTATAAAAGCGGTACCAAAACTTCCGGTATCATTACTAGTAAAATCTATACTTTTAATTTTCAAACTAAAACGGCCAATGTTCTAGTCTACGATCAGGCTAACAATTATAAATCTGTTCCTTGTCAGATCGAGGGTGAAATTACTTATTATAAACCTGTCGAACTTGGTACTAAATCTAATCCAAAGAATGTTATCCCTTGCAATGGTCCAAGAACATCTTTAAATAATGAGTTAAAAGCTCGAATCAAAGCAGCTGGTACTAGAACAAGAAATGGTGCTGTAGCAGCTGCGGTTTATTTGTCGACAGTAATTGGTTATAAAATACCTTACTTCTATGCTGGCGGACATTACCATTATAATTGGGATCGAGGAGATAACTTTTTAGGAATCTCTCCCCAGTGGGGATGTATGACCAAAATGACAGTTGGTGAAACCGGTAAACAAAAAAAAGGCAACTCCTATCCAGCCGGAATAGACTGTACAGGTTTTATCGGTTGGATTTTCGCCAATGCTGGCTGGACTAAAAAAGAAATAGGCAGCTTTTCCGGCGATAATGTGCGAACCAAATGGAATGGTGTTAAAGTAAGTACCACTTCTTTCAAAGGATCAACTGGTAAAATAAAAGCTGGTGATGTTGTCTGGAGAACCGGTCATATGGCCTTTGTTATCAATGTCGAAGAGAATATCGCTACCATTGCTCATGAAAAAAATTATAATTCCGGTCTCGTTGTCGAGAAATTTAACTTAAGTACCGGTAAAATAGTAGGTGGAACGGCCAGCTTTACTACCGTTATGCTAATGGATAATTTCTATAATAAAGGGTAGGATATGAATGGATTTTTGATTATAAATAAAAAAGCTGGTTATACTAGTCGCGATATTGTCAATATCGTATCAAAAAAGTTTTGTACAAGAAAAGTTGGACATGTTGGAACTCTTGATCCTATTGCCACTGGTGTCTTAGTTGTTGCCATTAATCAAGCGACAAGAACTATCCCTTTATTAGAAAATACGACTAAAGAATATCTTGCTGAAATTGTGTTAGGAAAAGAAACTGATACCTTAGATATTACTGGTAAAACTATTAAGGAATGTCAAGTAAAAAATCTCAATAAAAGTCAAGTTCAAGAAGCTTTAAAGAGTTTTTTAGGTAAAAGTTTGCAGGAAGTGCCAATTTATTCAGCAGTAAAAATAGATGGTAAAAAATTATATGAGTATGCTCGAGCTAATCAAGAAGTAATTTTACCTAAACGGGAGATAGAAATATTCGATATAGAACTTTTAGATGATTTAGTGTATAATGATAATGAAGTAAGTTTCCAATTTCGATGTTTAGTCAGTAAGGGAACTTACATTCGAAGTCTAATAAGAGATTTGGCTTTGAAATTAGATACTTATGGTACGATGAAAAATTTAACTAGACTAAAACAGGGTAATATTTCCCTCGATAATAGTATCGAATTAGAAGATATTGATCTGAGTCAAATAATAAAGATTGAAGATATTTTTGATTTTGAAAGAATTATTGTCGATGATGATATGGCAGTAAGAATTAAAAATGCTCAAATTATGGATAAAATGTTTCAAGGTAATTATGGTTTGATTTTTGATCAGGCCAATAATTTATTGGCAATCTATCAGAGTTATGAAAAAGATAAAAATAAAATGAAACCGTTTACGGTATTTGGAGGTTTAAAATGATGTTGTTGAGCAATGTTCCTTTTTGTGATGATCCTGGGGTTATTCAAGTATTTTATATTATTAAAGGAGTTATTAATGTCATAAAAGTAGCTGTTCCCATCGGTTTAATTGTGATGGTCATGATAGATTTTATCAGAGGTACCATGGCTGATGAAAAAGCTAGCAAAGAAGTAATTAACAAGGCCGTAAAAAGAATTGTTGCTGCAGTCGTTATTTTCTTTATCCCCTTCATTATCGATTTAATAATTGATCTACTGGCGGCATCAATTAAAGATGATAGCAGGTATAATGAATATAAGATTTATGTCACCGATTGTTGGATTTGGTCAACTCAAGAAACAGTTAATGCATATAACGAATGTATTAAAGATACTGATGTAAATCGAAAGTACTGTTGGTGTGTAGCAAAACGTGATGTTAGTGGATATGCTGCAGGTATTATTGATGAAATATGTCGACAAGAATTTCTTGAAGATGAAACAGAAGAACCGATTGAAAGTGGAAATGAAGAAACAAATTTAGATGAAGAAAACCCTTAATAGAATGAAAATATTACAAAGTAAGTCAAAATTATTAGTAAATTTTACTTGCAAAATTTAAACAAATAGTATATATTATTAATGCTTACCTTTACTTGGTATATGTTTCCTTATGACTTATACTCAGTTTTGGTGGATAGAAAAAAATTATAAGGAGGAAAAAATGGCTTTAAAAAGTGAAAAGAAGCAGGAATTAGTATCTAAATATCGTACTCACGAAAAAGATACTGGATCAGCTGAAGTACAAATTGCAATTCTAACTGAAGAGATTAACAGCTTAAATAAACATATAAAAGAACATAAACATGATTTTCATTCCAATAAAGGTTTATTGAAAAAAGTTGGTCAACGTAACAGTTTATTGAAATATCTTGCTAAAAAAGATGTTCAAAGATATCGTGCAATTGTTAAAAAGCTAGGATTAAGAAAGTAGACACTTGTTTTTAGTGTCTTTGTTTTTTATGAGGGGAGAAGTATATGAGCAAAAAAGTATTTGAATATGAATTTCGTGGGAGAAAATTAATCATCGAAAATGGTGAATTAGCCAAACAAGCTCACGGAAGTGTTTTAGTTAGATATGGAGATACAGTTATTTTATCGACGGTTGTAGTTAGTAAAACAGCTAATCTTTTATCTGATTTTTTTCCACTGACCGTACTTTATCAAGAAAAGTTATATTCAGTTGGAAAAATACCAGGTGGATTTATTAAAAGAGAAGGTCGACCTACCGAAAATGCTACCTTGGCAGCTAGAATGATCGACAGGCCGATGAGACCTTTATTTCCAGAAGATTTTCGTAATGAAGTTCAAGTTATTAATACCGTCTTATCAGTTGATCAAGATAATAATCCAGAACTGACAGCTCTTTTTGGATCATCACTAGCAACAGCAATTAGTAAAGTACCATTTAATGGACCAGTTGCTGGAGTAAAAGTTGGTCGCATCGATGGAGAGTTTATTATCAATCCAACGACTGAACAAAGTGAGATGTCTGATTTTGATTTGACAGTAGCCGGAACTAAAGAAGCCATCAATATGGTCGAATCAAGTGCCAAAGAAGTCAGCGAAGAAGATATGCTGGAAGCTTTAATGTTTGGGCATGAAGCAATTAAAGAATTAATTCAGATTCAGGAAGAAGTAATTGATGAAATCGGTGAAGAGAAGATGGAGTATGATCACCTAGTCATCGATGAAGAATTAAAAAGCACCATTGAAAATTTAGCAACCAAAGATATGGATCGAGCCTTAAGAATTAAAGATAAGTTGGAAATGCATGCTAAAGTTGATGAAATAAAAGAGAGTATTGTCAATAAATATAAGGAAGAAAATGAAGATCAATTAAAAGATGCTGAACTAAATGAATTGTTAGTTAAAGTAAAGCTAGTTTTAGAGAAAATCGAATATGAATTATTTAGAAAAATCGTTGTCAACGAAAAAATTCGTGCTGACGGAAGAAGTATGACAGAGATTAGACCAATTTCAACGGATATTGATCTTTTGCCAAGAACCCACGGATCAGCTCTATTTACCCGTGGTCAAACTCAGAGTTTAAGTGTGACGACGCTAGGAGCTTTAGGTGAACATCAAATTTTAGATGGTCTTGGTATCGAAGATGAAAAAAGATTCATGCTTCACTATAATTTCCCATCTTTCTCGGTAGGGGAAACGGGAAGATATTCATCTCCTGGTCGTCGTGAAATTGGTCATGGAGCCTTAGGAGAAAAAGCTTTATTACAAGTTCTTCCAAGCGAAGAAGAGTTCCCTTACACCATTAGAGTGGTATCAGAAATTCTGGAGAGTAATGGTAGTAGTTCCCAAGCTAGTATTTGTGCTGGATGTATGAGTTTAATGGCCGGTGGAGTTCCTATCAAAGCACCAGTCGCTGGAATTGCCATGGGATTAATTACCAATGGGGACGATTATACCATTCTAACTGATATCCAAGGTATGGAAGATCATCTAGGAGATATGGACTTTAAAGTAGCTGGTACTAAAACTGGTATCTGTGCCCTTCAAATGGATATTAAAATTAAAGGAATCAATCGTCAGATTTTAAAAGAAGCTTTAAGTCAAGCTAAACAAGCTCGTCTAGAGATTCTAGAGATTATGAAAAAACAAATTGCTGAACCAAGAACAGAAGTAAGTAAATATGCCCCTAAAACGATGACTTTCACGATTAATCCTAATAAGATTAAGGAAGTTATCGGTCGTGGTGGTGAAATGATTACGAAAATCATCTGTGACTCGAGCAATGTCAAAAGTGTTACCGATGTCAATGCGGTTAAAGTTGATTTAGAAGATGATGGAAGAGTTATCATCTATCATAGCGATAAGGAAATTATCGAAAGAACTGCTCAAATGATCAAAGACATCGTCAAAGAAGTTGAAGAAGGTAAAATCTATACAGCTAAAGTTGTTAAAATTGAGGACTTTGGATGCTTTGTTCAAGTATGGCCTGGATGTGAGGGACTAGTACACATTTCTCATCTATCTAAAGAACATGTTGCTAAAACCGAAGATGTCGTTAAACTAGGCGACGAAATAATCGTTAAAGCGATCGGTACAGATAAAAAAGGTAGACTTAACTTTTCAAGAAAAGAAGCAATGAGTAATGAAAGTAAAGATAAATAAAAAATATCGTCACTTTAAAGGAATGGAAGTTCAAGTAATAGCCATTGCCAAACACTCTGAGACTTTGGAAGATATGGTCGTCTATCAGGAACTAGATAATGATAGTATCTGGGTAAGACCATACGAATTGTTCATCTCAAAAGTAGATCATGAAAAGTATCCTGATATAAAACAAGAATACCGTTTTGAAAAAATTGATTAATGAAGATAAAAGATGTAGAAGTTAAAGATTTCGGTAACCAAGCGCATATTCTCTATAAAAATCAAAGCCAAAACTAAAAATAGCTAGAAAATTATTCTAGTCTATTTTTTCTCCATAATATTTTACCAGTTTTCTTTCGATTTTTATTCGGTCAGGAGTTAAGGTTCTTGCAATCCTCAAATCCAATACTTCCTTTTTTAATTCCATTTGTTCATCTAATTCATAAAAATGAGTAGCAAGCCAAATTTTGCTATCATCATTTAACACAATATAACTATGTGCCCAATATTTACTTCCTGGCATATCTTGACCCCCTAACTGAAATTAATATAGCATAAATATATCCATAAATCAAATCTCTAAATTATCTTTTTTTTAAAAAATTATTATGGTATAATAATTTTATTGTTATCAAATATAATGTAATGATTTTTAATATGTAGTATGGGAGTAAAAATGAAAGAATTAGTTAATTTTATAAGAAAACTTTTATTTGGAAGTAATTCTAAAAATAAGCATGTAAAAAAACATGATGAATATGCCAAACATCTAGAATATCCTAAGACTTCAATGGTTGATCTGATTGAACAGACAGCTAATAAGTATCCAGGTTTTATTGCCTATGAATATTTTGGTGCTAAATGTACTTATAAGAAACTTATCGAAAAGATTAAAGACACTGCTCGTGCCTTAAAATGTTTAGGCGTCAAGGAAGGTGACCGAGTAACCCTTTGCATGCCTAATACTCCTCAAGCCATAATTATGTTTTATGCTGTCAATATGGTTGGTGGTATTGCCAATATGATACATCCACTATCCAGTGAAAAGGAAATTGAATTGTATTTAAATATCTCTAAAAGCAAATATATCTTAACGATTGATATTAGTTACGACAAAGTAATGAAAGCTATTGAAAATAGCAAAATAAAAAAGATAATTGTTGCGTCACCTGCTATTGATATGAATCGTTTAATGAGATTCTTATATTGGTTCAAAAAAGGGAGAACCATAAAAATAGATAAAGATAATGATTTAATTATGACTTGGCAACAATTTATTGAAGATGGTTATTTTTATAAAGAAGAGTATCGGGTTAAACGACTTGCCAAGGATCCAGCCATCATTCTTTATAGTGGTGGAACAACCGGTAAACCTAAAGGTATTCTTTTATCTAATTTAAACATTAATGCTCTAGCAGTTCAAGCGCACGAAAGATGTGATCCTAGTAATCCAGGAGATTCTATTTTAGCAATTATGCCTTTTTTTCATTGTTTCGGAATAAGTGTCTGTATTCATACTCCACTTTATATCGGTATGAAATGCATTTTGATACCTAGTTTTAGTGCTAAAAAATTTACTAGTTTAATTAAAAAATACCGTCCTAATTTTTTAATTGGCGTACCAACCTTATTTGAAGCACTACTAAAAAGCAAATTAAAAAAGAATGATCTTTCTAGTTTGACCTGTATTATTTCTGGAGGAGATAGTTTATCTCCAACTTTAAAGGAAAAAACTGATCAATTTCTTAAAGAGCATGGTGCAAAAGCTAAAATTAGAGAAGGATACGGGTTAACTGAATCAAGTGGTGCGAGCTGCTTAATGCCATCAAGTATATACAAGGAGATGAGTATTGGGTTACCTTTCCCAGATACTACTTATAAAATTGTTCGAATTGGTACTACCGAAGAAGTTCCTCTTAATGAAGAAGGAGAGATTTGTATCAATGGGCCAACGGTTATGATGGGATATGTCGATGATCCAAAAGAGACCATTCAAACCTTAAAAACTCACAAGGATGGTAAGACATGGCTTCATACCGGTGATATTGGATGTATGGATAAAGATGGTTTTGTCTACTTCAGACAAAGATTAAAAAGGGTAATTATTTCCTCTGGTTATAATATTTATCCTACCTATATTGAAAATGTGATCAATAGTCATGAAGCAGTTTTAACTTCGACCGTTATTGGAGTTGATCATCCATATAAAGTTCAGGTTGCTAAGGC
The DNA here is from genome assembly GCA_964494015.1 of uncultured Muribaculaceae bacterium. Lineage (GTDB taxonomy): Bacteria > Bacillota_I > Bacilli_A > RF39 > UBA660 > CAZBQC01. The sequence goes on along the minus strand of CAZBQC010000030.1, from coordinate 4,278 downwards.
TTTCATTGTTTTAAAAGATGGTGTAAAATTAACTAAGGAGATCGAAAAAAGTATTAAAGATCATTGTGAGAAAAATATAGCTAAATACTCGATGCCCTATAAGTTTGAATACCGTTCTTCACTTCCTAAAACATTGGTAGGTAAAGTTGCCTATCGCGAATTAGAAGAAGAAGAGAAAAGTAAACAATAGTTTACTTTCTGCTGAAATAGCTCAGTTGGTAGAGCAATTCATTCGTAATGAATAGGTCGGGGGTTCAAATCCCTTTTTCAGCACCAAAATGTTAAACCTTAAATCACTTATTTTAATAAAAGTGATTTTTTAGTAAATAAATAGATCTTTTTATTCAAGTTCATGAACTTGTGGTATAATAAATTCAATTGAAAGGTGGTTTCCTATGATAAATGAATTAGGTGAGACAGATATTTTTAAATGTGGAAAAGAAAATGCAGATGTCAAAGAAATAGAACTTAAATTGATTTTTGGGAAACCAGTACCAAGTAATGTTCCAGAATCTTTTAAGACCATTACTTTATATAAAGAAGTTGAAAATGGACAGGAAGAATTTTTAGGAAAAGTTAAAGCACCTCGCGATCACTGTTTAGAAATTATATTTGGTGGTGAAGATCGATTTTATTTAAGAACAAAACATGCTGGATTTGCTATAATCTATAACGAAAGTTCCAAAGGATTGTATAGATTCGATAGTGTCTGCACGGCAAAACTTGCAGATTTACATGATGAAGATTGTGATATTACTAATAAATCTAAAGTTACTGTCAAAAAAATAAAATGTTAATACCTCTTATTTAATTGAATCAAATCATTTGAGTTTTTTTATGTTTTAATATGTATAAAATAAATTATTTAATTTTTTCATCTAATCCACTTTGGTACTCTTTCAATATATCAATAAGTAATTTAATATGATCAGGATTATGATAATCAATACCAATATTTCCAAGACGAGATATATTTTTACTGATAACTTGTACTTGTTCTTCTAAAGTTAATCCTTTAATATCCTCAGATTTATCTTCATACATATTATCTTCTGCCATACTGATTAGTTGCTCTAAAAATTTGATAATTTCTTCTTCATTATCGATCTGGTTTGGTAATTTTACTTCACTGGTATCAGAAATTCCAATGGCTAGACTTAATCCTCTGGTATAACCTAAGCTATCAGCAATAACCTTCTTAATTCTTTCTTTAACTAAAAATGCATTCTCTTTGCGACAGGCAGGAAGAATAATTAAAAATTCATCTCCTCCAAAACGGATAGGAATTTCTTCCCTAATAGACTCAATAACACTGTCACTAGGTTGCCTTTCAGTTCTGATTGTTCTTTTAATAATTTCTCCTAAAGATTTTAATCCCTGGCCACCAATCTCATGACCAAAGTTATCATTGACATATTTTAAATTGTTGGCATCACAAAACAAAACTGACCAAACTCTGTTTTTATCTTCCTTCTTCGTATCTAATAAATCTTTAATCATTTGGATGGCTAAATCCTTTCGGATATGAAAATAAAAATTCTTATTGTTTAATCCAGTCGTTTCATCTTGAAAGGCTAAACGAAACATTTCGTTTTGATTATTTGTCATGAATCTTTCCTCCTTATATAAAAATTATATCGCATTTTATCATTAATAACAAAAATTATTAATAGATATTTACATACCAAAAAGAATTTGTTATATTAATGCTAGTTAAAGAAGTCTTACATATTATTAGTGGGGGAGTCTATATGAACTACAAAACAATAATGATCGAAGAAAATAAGGATGGAAAAGAAAACGATAAGTACATTGAATTTGAAAATATATTTAGTGATTTAATGGATTTTAAGATTAAACAAAAGGGGATGGCAATATTTTTTGCTTCGTTTTTATTATACAACATACCCAATTATATGAGAAGGAATATTGACGTTTTAGATGTTCTTATAAAGCTATTTTTTTCATTTGTGAATGGAGTAATTTTTCCACATATTTTTGCAGCATTGGATTATTTTGTTATCAGGAAAAATTATTGGAATGCCTTAGAAAATATCCATAATAAACAAGATTTTCCTAAAGAACTTTCTCAAAAGGTGCATAAAAAATTAGTTCAAGAAATATGTAAGGGAATGGGAATAGCTGAAAATGAACAAGAACTTTCCTATAGATTAAATGATTATAAAATATTTTATCAATTTTTAAGATTGAAACAAAATCTTATTTATAATTATAAAAAGACACTTGGAACACTAGATAAAAACGAAGTAATTGATGGTACCAAATACAATGTTTATGTTAATGGTGAGTTATTGACAGTCGATAATATGAATATGATCGATATTAATGATATTAGGGTTGATTGTTTATCTAATAAAAAAGCCGAAGCCAAGGAAAATGTTGAGTTAGCAGAAAATGTTTTGTCATTAAAAGGAGCTAATCAAAGAAAAAATTATGAGATACACAAACTAATTTCCCTTTTAAAGATAAAAAAAGAAACTCTATTAGAAGATTCTAAGAAAGCCTCTTATCAGGAAGAATATCAAAGGTTAATCAATGATTATTACCATTTATCAGAAATGGGTAATGACCCTGGTACTATCGTTGTCAAAGTAAAATCAAAAGCTAAAGACGAACTTTAAGTTCGTTTTTATTGTTTAAAATCAACTTTTTCTTTGATATCTTTTTCTAATAGTTCAGGATTATTAAGCAAATATTTTAATAAGTTGACACTTTTGGCAAAGTAAAATCCATCGGCGATTCGTTCATCTAGTGTCACCCCAATTTCGACGATATCACGGAGCTGACTTTTACCGTTGGCATCGATGACATTCTCTTTATGAATGATACCAATCGAAATAATTAATGAGTTAGTTCCCCATTCGTTTAAATGATGATAAATTGAATTGCACTTAATACTACCGAGATTAATGACATTAGCCGTAGCATAATTATAGTCACCACTTCGAATCATCTCTGGTAGAAGTCGATGTTTATCCATAAAACGAAGTGTTTTAGCTACTAATCCAGTAAACCAAACCGGACCATTTGTAAAAAAATTAATTAAATTATTAACTTCACTATCTTTATTCTTAACTGCATCATCGATTTTTTTTCTTAGTTTTTTGGCTACCGATTCTAGGGTATCATCAGGCTCATAATTAAGAAAAACAAATAATTCTAATCCATCGTCAACTTTTTCCGTCTTAATGACAAAAGCTAAAGAAATATCTTTTCTTTGATAAAACCTTTTGTTAGAAATGAATCGATTTAACAACTTACGATTATAAATAACTTTGGCTATGGCAAAATTCATTGCATAAAAGAAATTAATTTTTTCAGTCCTTTTGTTATTGATTTTTTCTAGCCATTTTAAGAGATTAGTAATATCAACTTTTTCGTTAATATAAACTTCAGAATCACATCTTTTGGGCATAATGTGTGGAATAACTTTATGAAAAGAATCAAGGTCTCTAACTAGAGTCGCTTCTTTTCGATCCCAGTATTTTCTTTTTCCCATTTTACTACTCCTTACTTATAATAATTATTATATATTATCTAATTTAAATTCGCAAATAATATTCTAAAGACTGCACATTCTAATAACAAAATGATTGTTATTAGAATTATTTAATAATATAATAAAAATGGTGATGATGATGATAACTTATAAATTTAAAATTGGCATTAAAGAAGATGAATTTAATGATTTTGTCATTAATTTTCCTAATTCTAATTTTATGCAACATGATGCTTGGGCTAAAGTTAAAACGGAATGGAAAAGTCAAAGAATAGGTCTATATCAGGGGAAAAAGTTGATAGCTGTCTCCCTAATCTTAAAAAAATCTCTTCCTTTCGGTTATAAATTATACTATTGTCCAAGAGGTTTTGTCATTGATTATTTGAATAAAAAAGCCTTACAGAAGTTTACTGAAGAAATTAATCTTTTAGCCAGGAAAGATCGGGCCATAGCTATTAAAATTGATCCCTTTATTTGTTTTAACGAAACATATCTAAACCAAGAAAATAATTTAAAACTGTTTTCACTGGATACTAAAAAAATAATTGCTAATTTAAAGGCAATTGGCTTTGTTCATAATGGTTACAGAAAAAATCTTGGTGCCTACATTCAGCCCCGTTATACCATGGTTGTTCCTCTAATCGATGAAAAAAAGGACTTTCTCACACCTGAAATTATAAAAAATGGCTTTTCTAAAAATGTCAGAAATTATATTGGTGACTATCATTTAAAACGCGGAGTAGAATTTTTTTCAAGTC
>CAZBQC010000029.1:0-11786 GCA_964494015.1 uncultured Muribaculaceae bacterium | reverse complement strand
AATAAAAAAGTTAAAATAAATATTGATGGTTTTTAATCAATATTTTTTTTAGAATCATTGACAATAAAGTGATATTATTGTATCATTATACTTGTCATTTGGAGTAGTACTCAAGAGGCTGAAGAGGCTCCCCTGCTAAGGGAGTAGATCGGATTATACTGATGCGAGGGTTCAAATCCCTCCTGCTCCGCCATAATGATAATTAAAAGTTATTTTTAAAGAAATAATTTTTTTATTTGAAAAAATGTTTTTAAATTATATGTTATAATGATAGAAATGGGATGGTGTTATGATAAAAGAAAATAATGAAGGTCAATTGATAGTTATTTCCGGGCCAAGTGGTGTCGGTAAAGGTTCTGTTTGCAAAGAAATAATTAAATGTAGAGAGAATATTTGGCTTTCAATTTCTCATACGACAAGAGAAAAAAGAGGAAAAGAGATCGAGGGAGTAAACTATTATTTTGTTTCAAGGGAAGATTTTGAAGAGAAAATCAAAAATAATGAATTTTTAGAATATGCTATCGTTTTCAACAATAATTACTATGGTACAAATAAAGCAGAAGTTTTGGATAAATTGAGTCAAGGTATCGATGTTATTTTAGAAATAGAAACAATTGGAGCAGCAATAATAAAAGAACTGTATAAAGATGCAATATTAATATTTATTTTACCTCCAAGTATGAAAGAATTAAAAAGAAGGTTAATTGGGAGAAAGACTGAAGACGAAAAAGAAATAATAGATAGATTTAAGATGGCAGATCAAGAAATAAGCAAAATAAACAATTATGACTATGTCGTGGTCAATGATCTAGAAGAAGAGACAGTCACTAAAATAAACGCAATTATTACAGCTGAAAAGTGTCGAGTAGATAGAATTGAAGAAGTATATCTTAACGCGGAAGAAGATGTTAATCAAATCTTAATGAAAGATGAAATTTAATTCTGGCAATAGAAACTTTTAAAAGGCATATTGACAAATGTAATAAATACACATATAATAAAATTGTAAGAATATATAATAAATTATAAGGGAGGTTATATAATGGTTACGAAAGAATGCTCTGAAAAATTAAAAATTCATGAAAAGGAAGTTGAGGCAATAGAAAAGTCTTTAGAGAAGTATCATGTTAGTTCAATATCAGAATCTTTTCCTAAAAGATTTCTTCCCAGAAAGGACGATGTTTATGATGGAGAACTACATAGTTTATTTATTAAAAAAGTAATGGAAATATTTAATGATTTAAAAATCATTGATCCGTTTGATATCAAAACAATCGGTGATTATACTAGTTTATTGGAACACTTAATAGTAGTATTAGAACAATATTTATCGGGATGTTTTACTGCCTGCCAAAGTATGTGGGATGAACAAGTTCCAGAAAAGAGGTTAAAATCGCTATTAATTCAATTAAAGAAATTAAGTAATGATTTAGAAAATACTGCCAACGAAGATGAAAAAATCGTCTTAGAGCAAAAAAAGTGTCAATTATTAGAATATCTTTGCGCACATAAAGCTAGATTTTTTAAGAAATGTTCAACTTTTGAACTTGCCGACCAAAAAATAATTTCCAGTATGATTGAAATAATAAATAATTATGAAAATGACAATTATGGTTTATTTGATTATACAACTGTCAGCGATGCATATGATGCACATGGTAAATCTGATGACATTTATTTTCATGTCTTTCATCCGGTTACAGTCAATTATCGAAGATACTATTATGGCAAACCAAGTAAACTGACAGCAATATTAAAATTAGAAGGACATGATTATATTGTAGGACCTGATTATAATTCGGATCATTTTAAAAGCCTTCCTTATCTTAATTATTTTTTGGATAGATTAGCTAAATGGCGTTTTGAACAATATTTTTTAAAAAAGTCACCAGCTGATCAAGCTATCGATAAGTTTAGTATTCCAGATGAAGTATTAGTTGCTATCACAGAAGAATTTATTCAGTCTAAAAAAGAGACAGCAAAAAAATTAGTCAAAAGTATTGATGATATCGAAACTAGCGAATAAAAATTACTTTATTTAACAGATTTTATAATAATTAATTACCTAAATGGTAATTTTTTATTTTAGGAATTAGATTTTAATATTATTCTAAAATATGTTATAATTAACATGAAAAGTATGAGGTTAATATGGAAATTGTTAAAGATTTTGAAGATTATGAAATAATTGATGCATCAAATGGTGAGAAGTTAGAGCGTTGGAAAGATATTATTCTACTTCGACCAGATCCACAAATAATCTGGAATAATGGAAGTTTAGAAGAAAAATATCAAAATATAAATGCTATTTATCATCGCAGTAATAAAGGTGGAGGCTATTGGGAAAATTTAAAACCTACTAAAGAACGTTGGACTATTAAGTATAAAGATTTGACTTTTAATGTCAAACAAATGGGTTTTAAACATACAGGTATTTTTCCAGAACAGGCTATTAATTGGGATTATATTATGGAAAAAATCAGTCAGGCTAATCGAGACATTAGAGTTTTAAATTTATTTGCCTATACTGGATGTGCCAGTGTAGCCTGCCTAAAAGCTGGTGCCAGTGTCGTCCATGTCGATTCCAGTAAAGGAATAGTCGACTGGGCCAAGGAAAATGTTAAAAGCTCAAATCTTGAAGATAAACCAGTTCGCTTTATCGTCGACGATGTTATGAAATTTGTTAAAAGAGAATTAAGACGAGGTAATAAGTATGATGCTATCATCATGGATCCACCAAGTTATGGCAAAGGTGCCAATGGTGAAGTTTGGGATATCGAAAAAGATTTGTTCAATTTAGTTGAGCATTGCAATGAACTTTTGTCAGATAAACCATTATTTTTTCTGATCAATTCTTATACTACTGGATTATCATCAAAAGTACTTGAGAATATCTTAAAAGTGACTGTCGGTCAAAAATATCAAGGTAAGATTATTAGTGGTGAACTGGGACTTCCGATTAGCAAGCGAGATGTAGTACTACCATGCGGAATTTATGGAAGGTATGAAAGCAATGATTGATTTAGAAGTAGTCTACGAAGATAATCATATTATTGTTATCAATAAACCTTGTAATATTTTAAGTCAAGCTGACAATACTAAAGATGTCGATCTTTTAACGATTATTAAAGAATATCTTAAAGTAAAGTATCAAAAACCAGGTAACGTCTATCTTGGTTTAGTCCATCGCTTGGATCGAGTGGTCGGAGGCTTGATGGTTTTTGCCAAAACTAGTAAAGCTGCGGCAAGATTATCAGAAAGTATTAAGAATCACTCCTTCAAAAAGGAATATTTAGCTGTGGTTCATGGTCAAACTAAACAAAGTGAAGAGCTAACGGATTATTTGGAAAAGCAAAGCGATTATTGTTCGATTGTGACAGATTCTAAACACGGTAGTTTAGCTAAATTAAGTTATCAGTTACTGGAGTATCATAAAGATACTGATTTATCGCTTTTAAACATCTCTCTAGAAACAGGTCGACATCATCAGATTAGAGTTCAATTGTCCTCACGAGGATACCCAATCTATGGAGACAATCGCTATGGAAAAGGTGAGAAGGAACCTATTGCTTTGTTTGCCTATAAACTATCTTTTAAGCATCCCGTCAAAGATGAAATTATGAATTTTGAATTGATACCCCAAAATACAGCTTTTAAGTTTTTCAAAATAAAAAAGAAAGGTGATGCCCTCTGAAATTTAAAAATTTAATTATTGTCGTGAGTATTATTATCTTATTGCTTGCTAACCTTTTAGTAATTGGTTTTACCAACAAAACCTTCTTCAAAAATTATTATCAGACAACTAATTTTAATGGAGAAAAGGTCAGAATCACATTACCAATTTTTTCATATTATCAAAAAGTACATGGTAGTTATGAAGTTACCTTTGATACGATTAGAAGTGTCAAAAGTATTAGTAAGATCTTAAATAAATATCTTGAAAACCTACCTTCTTGCTATGATGAAAGCTATTTTTATGACCAAGATTTAGACATCACGATCAGTAGATATAGTGTTGAAGACAATTTTCCTTTTAACAGAATAAATTTAGTTTATACCGACGGTAATTACTGTGAAAATGAATATGTTTTAGCCGATAATTGGATCTCTGAATTTATTGAAAAATCTAAAATTGAAGAAGTTAATATTAAAAAATGTGTAATTTCAAACAGTATTATAAAATGTACTGAAAAATCTGTCGATAAGAAGTATGTTATCAATATTTTTGATTTTGTTGCGAATGTTGATTACACAAGAATAGAAAATAAAAAGAATCTTAATATCGATGAAAGTAAAGACCATAGTCTGATTTCAGTTTATTATACTATTGACAATCAAAATTACGTTTTATCCGTTTTTATCTATAACGATAAATATTTAACCTTTAAGATTACTGATGCTAACGATCACCCTAAAAATGCTCTTTATGACGTCGATCAAGATCTTAATTTAATATTTGAAAATCTTTACAATAATAGTAATAATATAATAGCGTTTGACGCTGATTAATTTTTACTTATTAGTATAGTTGAAAACAAACAAAATTGCATTAAAAGAATTGCTTTTATGTAATTTTTTTGTTATTCTATAAATATAATAATAAGGAGAGATGATATTATGAATTTTGATTGGTTAGATTTAAATTGGTTTTTAAGTATTCCTGGGATGCTTATTACAGGTGGAATATTATTAATAATAATGGCCATTATTATTTTTATCACAGCTAAAGATACTAGCGATAAAGGTAATTTTGATCATGTCAATACAAATTCTTATCAAAAAATTAAAAAGCCACTTAAGGAAGAAAGTACTAGTCAGCCGATTTCTCAAGCTATTGATGTTGATGATATTGATAAAAAATTAGAAGAATTAGCCAAAAATGGTTTTAATAAGAAACTAGATAATTTAAGTATTGAACCAGCAAATAATGAAGATAAAAATGAATCAAAACAATTAGAAAATCAAAATATCTTAAGTCAGCCTGAAGAAAAAGTGATTTTAACTCGAGATTCATCTGAAACAGTAGCAATCAAAGAAGAAAAATCTGAGACAAAACCTGAAAATAGAGATTTACCTGAAAAAAAAGTAGGTGGGTTAGCACTTACCGAAATTAATCTTCAACCAGTTTCAATTTATGAACCTCAAAAAGAAGTATCTAATCAAGAAAAAAATCAAACAATTGAAAAACCGCCAGTTCAAAAAAAGAGTGATGGAAAGAAAGAGACTTCTACTCAAGAAACTAAAAGGAATAATCAATCTAATATTGAGATACCTGTCATTGTCAATACCAGCGAACCTAAGCCACCAGTTGCCCAAGACATTGAAACGCTATAAGTATCTAACTAAAAAGATAAGAAAATTTTTCTTATCTTTTTTATATAATTAATTATCCTCGAGGATTTTTCTTGCTGCCTGACAGTTTTCCAGCGTTAACCCTAAATTGGAATTGATAATTACCAAATTACTATTTAGTTCATTCATATCGTGATTATCATCTAAAATAACAAAACTTTTTATTTCAAACATCGTTTCTTTTAAATATTTTTTAATTTCTAAATAACGCGGAACATTTCCTAAATTGGGAGTTGCACCTATAATTCTCTTTTCATCTAAGTGCTTTTTAAAAATTTCTAAGAAAATATTCAGATATTCAGGGTATTTACGCCAAGAAGATGATATGACAATATAACTGTCGGTCGTCAAAACTAAATTCTTTAATAAATTCAAACAGTTATCATCGTATGAATTCTTAATAATTTCTAAAGTATTTTGGCTTTGAAAGGCAGCCCTAGAACGAGAAATACTAGAATTTAAGACTCCATTGATATCCAAAAAAATAATTTTAAGATTATTCATATCTTCACCTATCTAATTATTTTATCACTGTTTATTATTGTTATCAAGCCAGGTAGATTTTTCATAATAATTATTATATAATTAATGAGGTGGGAAAATGGTAATAGAAATCGATGGAAAAAAATACCAAGTTATTATTCAAAGAAAGATTAGAAATCGCAATACTTATTTGAGAGTTAAAGATGATTTAAAGATATATATTACGACCAATCTTATCACTGGTAATAAAGCAATAGAAAAAATTATTCAAAAGAATATTGAATCAATTAAAAAAATGATCCAAAAACAAGCAAGAAGAAAGCAAAAAGAAGAGGCTTTTTATTATTTAGGGAAAAAATATGATTTGATATATGCTAATATTAATGGTCTATCAATAGGAAATAGTAAAATTTTTCTTCATCGGGATTTTAATCTTGACAAATGGCTGAAGAAAGAAGCAGAAAATAGATTTCAGTTGAGATTAGATGAACTTTATCGATTGTTCCCAGTAAAAATACCATATCCAAAATTGAAGATTCGGAAAATGACTTCACGCTGGGGAGTGTGCAATACTAAAACTAAAGCGATAACTTTAAATGTTAAATTACTGACGATGAATCCTCAATACTTAGATTATGTCATTATCCATGAACTAGCGCATTTAGTTTATCCAAATCATTCTAAAGAGTATTGGGCGTTAGTTGAAAAAATTGTTCCTAATTGTAAAAAACTACGGAAGGAAATGAAAGAATAGGTGAAATTATGGATCCAATTTTAAAAGAGGCTTTAAGAAAGGAAACGAAAAGACAAACTGATAATATTGAATTAATTGCTTCTGAGAATTATGTCTCAGCGGCTATTTTGAAATTACAGGGAAGTCTTTTAACTAATAAATATGCTGAAGGATATCCTGGTAAAAGATATTATGGAGGATGCGAGTACATCGATATCTTTGAAAGTAAAGCGATCGAATATGCGAAAAAATTATTTAAGGTCGAATATGCTAATGTTCAACCTCATTCTGGTAGCAGTGCTAATTTTGCTGTCTATCGAGCTTTACTCAACAAAGGTGATAAAGTATTAGGAATGAAATTATCAGATGGTGGGCATTTAACTCATGGACATCCCTTAAACTTTAGTGGTATCGACTATGAAATGATCTATTATGGAGTAGATCCAGTAACCGAAATGATTAATTATGAAGAGTTGATAGAACAAGCTAGAAAAGAAAAACCTAAAATGATTATTGCTGGAGCTTCAGCTTATTCAAGGACGATTAATTTTAAAAAATTTCGTGAAGCCTGTGACACCTGTGGAGCCTACTTGATGGTTGATATGGCCCATATTGTTGGCCTTGTGGCCACTGATCTTCATCCTTCACCAGTTCCATATGCTGATGTTATAACCTCGACGACTCATAAGACATTAAGAGGTCCAAGAGGAGGATTAATTTTAACTAATAGTGAGGAATTAGCCAAAAAAATTGATAAAGTTATTTTCCCTGGTATTCAGGGTGGTCCTTTAATGCATGTCATTGCTGCTAAAGCAGAGTGCTTTTATGAAGCCTTAAATCCCAACTTTGTCAAATATCAGCAACAGGTTTTAAAAAATATTCAGGCTTTAGCTAAAATCTTAAAAGAAAAAAACTTTCGAATTATTTCTGACGGAACTGATAATCATTTGATTTTAATCGATGTCAAAACGAGCTGTGGTATCACCGGAAAAGTTGCCGAAAAAATCCTTGATAGTATTAATATCACCGTCAATAAAAATACGATTCCTAATGACTCAGAAAGTCCTTTTATCACCAGTGGAATCAGACTTGGTTCACCAGCCATGACGACGAGAGGATTTACTGAAAAAGATTTTATCGAACTAGGGAATATTATCGATCAAGCACTTAGAAATATTGATGACAATCAAAAACTAATGGAATTAAAGAAACAAGTCTTGGTGCTATCTAGAAAACATCCTTTAAAAGGAGTTAAAAATGAATAAGATTATCAATGGAAAAGCTATAGCTGAAAAAATTAAAGAAGAGTTAAAAGTTAAATTAAAAACCATGACTAAAATTCCTACTCTAGCAGTTATTCAAGTAGGAAATGATGAATCCAGCAATTCGTATATTAAAGCCAAGAGAAAAGTAGCCGAAGAAATAGGTATCAACTTCCTTCATTTTAAATATGAAGAAGCAAGTAATGAAGAGATAATAACTAAAATAACCGAATTAAATGCTGATGGAACAGTTCATGGTATTTTAATCCAATTACCACTTCCTAAGAATTTAAATGAAGATTTGATTATTAATAACATCGATCCTAAAAAAGATGTCGATGGCTTAACTAATATTAATCTAGGTAAGTTAATGTCTGATCAAGAAGGAATGACACCTTGTACTCCAACTGGCATTATGGAACTTTTGACGGCCTATCGTGTCAATCTTGAGGGTAAGCATGCTGTCATCATCGGCCGAAGTAGATTAGTCGGTAAACCACTTCTTCATCTTTTATTAAATCAAAATGCTACTGTAACTATCTGTCACAGTAAAACCAAGAACTTAAAAGATATCACAAGTCAAGCTGATATTTTAATTGTCGCTGTTGGCAAGCCACGATTTGTCACTAGGGATATGGTCAAAGAAAATAGTATCATTATTGATGTTGGAATAAATCGAGAGAATAATATCCTTGTTGGCGATGTCGACTTTGATCAGGTCATCAATAAGGTAACTTTAATTACTCCAGTTCCCAAAGGAGTTGGTCCAATGACGGTCATTGAATTAATGAAAAACACCATTAAAGCTATAGAATGATTCTTCTATAGTTTTTATTAGATAAAAAATTAATTTTTCTGATGATATATCCACTGCTATCATTAGTATCTAATCTTAATTTATCGATTATTTTTTCCATAAAAACCTCTAATATTATTATTACTTTATTTAAAAATAATATACTTTAGTGTATAATGGAAGGGAAGTTATAAAAGAGTTGATTAATAAGGAGAAATTATGGATAACGTGGTCTTGATTATTCCCTCTCTTGAACCGAAACGCGAATTTATTGATTTATTACTTAATGCTCAAAAGAAAATCAAAAATATTATTGTTGTCAATGATGGAAGTAGTAGTAATTATGATACAATTTTTAAAAGAATAGAAAAAGCTAACATAATTGTTTTAAAACATCATGTCAATTTAGGTAAAGGACAAGCTTTAAAGACAGCTTTTCACTATGTTTTGAAAAAATTTCCTCGTTGTGAGGTGGTAGTAACTGCTGACTCAGATGGACAACATGCTATTAAAGATATTCTTAAATGTGCCAAAGGAGCTTTAGAAGACAATAATTCTTTAGTTCTTGGCGTTAGGAACTTCAATGAAAAGCAGGTCCCAATCCGTAATCGTTTTGGGAACAAATTATCAAATGTAATTTTAAAGTCTTTTTACGACATAAAAATAACTGATTCACAAACCGGATTAAGAGCCTGTTCCTTAGCCGTTTTAAAAAAGATTATCGATGTCAAAGGTAGTCGTTTTGAATATGAAACCAACGTTTTAATTGCCGCTAAAAGAAAAAACATTCCTTTTAAAGAAATAGATATTGAAACGATCTATTTAGCTGACTCAAACCATAATTCACATTTTAATTCTTTTACTGATTCATATAAGATATATCGTTTATTTGCCAATCAAATCATTTTTTCTTTACTTAGCTACATCCTAAATATCACTACTTTTTCAATTATTTATCTTTATGATCATTCACTTTTAATCTTAGCCCTAATTTGCTCTAAAATAATTTCTATTAGTTCCTATATCTTATTAAATCGAGATAGAAGATATCAGAAAAATTACTTCTTAGGTGAATTAGGCTGCTTATTTATTAGCAGTCTGATCATAATTATTCTCTCGTTTTATACGAAAGAATTAATAATCTTAAAGATAATTACTGATTTATTATTAATTCTATTGATGACGATGGTTCGATTTAAATATAATTAATTTTAACTGGAGGAAAGATGAAAATAGAATATAATTTACTAAAAAAAGAAAAGAAAACGAAGGCTCGACTTGGGGAATTAAAAACTAATCATGGTACTTTTGCCACTCCAATGTTTATGCCGGTTGGGACTAAAGCTAACGTCAAAACATTGACCTCTGAAGAGTTATACGATATCAAAGTTGGTATTATTTTAGCTAATACCTATCATCTTTGGTTGAAACCAGGTCCTGATTTAATTGAAAAAGCTGGAGGATTACATAAATTCATGAACTATCGAGGTCCGATTTTAACGGATAGTGGTGGTTTTCAGGTTTTTTCCTTAGCTAAGCCCAAAGATATAAGAGAAGAAGGAGTCAAATTTAAAAGTCATCTGGATGGTTCTAATTTGTTTTTAACCCCTGAATTGTCGATTGAAATTCAAAATAAACTGGATAGCGACATTGCCATGAGTTTTGATGAATGTATTCCATATCCATCAAGTTATGACTACGTCAAAGAAAGTACAGAAAGAACCATCAGATGGGCCAAAAGAGGAAAAGATGTCCATAGTAATCGTAATCAATCGCTTTTTGGTATTATTCAGGGTGGTGAATTTGAAGATTTACGAAAGTACAGCGTTATTGAAACCGTCAAATTAGATTTTGATGGTTATGGAATTGGTGGTACTAGTGTCGGTGAAAGCAAGGATACGATGTATAAAATGATCGAATATGCCACTAATTATCTTCCGGAAAATAAAGTTAGATATTTAATGGGAGTAGGGGATCCCATCGATATCATTGAGGGTGTAATTCGAGGAGTTGATATCTTCGACTGTGTCTTACCGACTAGAATCGCAAGACACGGCAATGCTTTCACCAGAAATGGCAAGATAAATCTACATAATCAGAAATTTGCTGAAGATTTTACTCCAGTTGAAGCTGGATGTGACTGCTATACTTGTCAAAATTATACGAGAAGTTATATTAGACACCTGATTACGACCGATGAAATTTTAGGAGGACGACTTTTATCGATCCATAATATCAGATTTTTGGTTAAGCTTACTGAAGAATTAAGAGAAGCAATCCAAAATGATCGAATATTGGAATACAAAGCCGAATTCTTAAAAAAATATCAACCTGGTGAATAGTTTAATTTATTGTGATATATTTTTATATTAATATTTGCAAATATCGTCCTTTTTTGTAATAATAGAAGAGAAGGTGAAGTCAATGAAATTTTTATGTATCGGACATGCTACTTACGATATTACATTACCAATGGATTATTATCCAGTTGAAAATACTAAAATTAGAGTCAGTCATGAAAAAATTGAATGTGGCGGGGGTTCAGCCTCTAATTCAGCCTTTCTATTAAGAAAATGGGGCATGGATACCTATTTTGCTGGAACTGTTGGCGACGATTACGAAGGAAGTAAAGTTTTAAAAGAGTTTGAAAGAATTGGTGTCAATACCGATTACTTAGAAATAAGTAAAGGGAAAAATACTACTACTAGTTATATTATTGCCAATATCAGTAATGGGACTAGAACTGTTTTAACCAATAAAGATGATGAGTTAAAATTTGACAAGATTAAAAAAATTACCATGAAACCAGATGTTGTTTTAGTTGATGGTAATGATTTAGAGATTTCTCGAGAGGTTTTGCTTACCAATCAGGAAGCTATCACAATAATTGATGCTGGCACTTATAAAGAAAGCGTTATCGAATTAGGCAAGCTAGTTAAATACTTTGTCTGTTCTAATAATTTTGCGAAAGAATATACTAAAATAGATTTTGATTATCATAATTTGGATACCTTAAAAAGGGTTCATGACCTCTTGGCCAAAGATTTTAAAGGGCAAATTGTCATTACTCTAGAAAAGGAGGGCTGCTTTACCAAAATAGCAGATAAATATCTAAAAATTCCTAGTATTAAAGTCAAAGCCATCGATTCGACTGGTGCGG
>CAZBQC010000028.1:0-11824 GCA_964494015.1 uncultured Muribaculaceae bacterium | reverse complement strand
TCAATATCGTCTTTGGTAATTAATTTTTCTTCCAGCTTTAACATTTTTAACTTCGCTAACTCATTTTTGATTTTCCCATAATCATTTCGACAGTATTCTTTTAGATAATTGATCGTCGAATAGTCAATTTTATAGCCAGCTAACTCTTCTTTAATAAAGCCAGAAAGATCATATTTAGTACTGATCATTTGACCTTCTTTTTTAACGAGATCGACGATCTTTTTTCTTTGATCCAATTTTTCACAGGTTAAGATAAGGAAGTTGTTAGGATTAGGGTTTTTTAGATATCTTTCCAATCGTTCAATATTATGTTCAATTGCTTTATTTTTACTGCCAGTAAGAAAAGTAGCATTAAATCCTAATACTACTTTTTTTTCCAATAAGAAATCATAAGCATCTAACTCATCGATAACTTTATCGATCGATACTTCTTCCAAGTCATATTTAATTAGATTTTCCGTGGTTAAATTATTTTCTTTTAAAATTTGATCAATTTTATTTTTTATCAGATAAGAATTTCCTTCTTCAATTAAATATAACATTGTGACTCCTTTAATATTTGGCTATTTCGCTCTTCACCAAATTTAATATTTCTTCGACATTAGTCGCTACTTTTGAACCGCCGGTAGCGAACTTTTCACTTCCACCACCATTACCATTGGCATAGTTGGAAACGGTCTTAATGATAAAACCAGCATTGATCTTCGAATTTGATCGCCCAAAGAAAGAAATACTACTATCGCTTAAAACATTAGCTACGAAAATAAAGGAATTTTCATATTTATTAGACAAGTTATCGATGATTTCCTTGACGATATCATTCTCATAATTGTTTACTGAAGTAACAATCGTTTTAACTTCTTTCACCGTTTCCAATTTATTTTCAAATTGAGTTAAATTTGCCAAAGCTTTTTTATTTCGTTCATCGAAATAAGTGCTTTCTAAATCCTTAACTTCTTTTTGGATATAGCTAAGTTCATTCTTATTGAAGATGACATCTTTGTAAGATAAAGGTTTAGAATTATCGATCGTAACATCGAAGGATAAATTAATTTTTTCTTGCTTAGCTTTGGAAACAATGTTTTTAGCGCGCATTAATTGTTTGATCATTTCGTCATTATAAGGTTTTATCGCTAAAAAGATGTTTTCTTCGATATTATCGTCAGTGGCAGCCTCAATTCGATAGACATTACTACCTTTATTTTCTAGTGATAGAATAGCAAATTTTTTAATAAGACCGGTATTTTTAACGTGGGTTCCGCCACATAATTCCTTGGCTTCCCCAAATTCGACAACTCGAACTAGATGGCCATATTTTTCAGTAAATAAAGCGATAGCCCCTTCTTTCTTAGCTGTTTCAAGATCCATGACAGTTGTCTTGTTCTCAAGATTATTTTCAATCATTTGATTGACATAATCTTCAACTTTAATCAGTTCTTCGTCGATAATCTTACCATTATAAGTAAAATCAAAGCGTAAGGTATTCTCATCCACCCTACTGCCATCTTGAGCAATCGTTGACGAGATTATTTTTCTTAAAGCATGCTGTAAAAGATGAACTGAACTATGATTCTTTTCAATTTTACTACGACGAGAAGCATCGATACTTAAATCACATTCATTATTGTTTTCGATCGATCCATCCAATAATTTAACTTTGTGTAAGTGCTGTCCGTTTGGAGCTTTTGTGACATCGATGACTCGGGCTTTAAATTTAGGGCCAATAATCATTCCTGTATCATTTACCTGCCCACCTGACTCAGCATAAAAGCAGGTCTTGTCCAAAATAAGGTAACCTTCACCAGTAAGTTTATCGATAGACTTATCATTTTGAAAAAGCGCAATTACTTTAGCTTTTAATCGGTAAGTATCATAAAGGAACTCACTAGGAGTTTGAAATTTCAATAATTCTTCATTCTGATTACTCATAAATGACTCTTGACGACGGTTTTGTTTCGATATCTTTCTTTGTTCATCCATATATTTATCAAATTCTTCCTTGTTAGTTGTAAAGCCTTTTTCAGATAAATATTCCAAAGTTAATTCATACGGAAAGCCATAGGTATCATAAAGTTTAAAAACATCATAGCCACTTATTTCTTTATTAATTGTTGAATCCATTAATTCAATTAATTTTCTTTCTCCTTGAGCTAAAGTTTTATGAAATAAATTTTCTTCTTCGAGAATAATGGTTTTAATCGACGTTTTTTTCTCGATCAAATATGGATATGCTTCCTCCATAATATTACAGGTAACATCGACTAATTTATACATGAATGGCTCTAAAATACCAAGTTTTTTACCATAGCGAACACTTCTTCGAAGTAGTCTTCTCAAAATATAACCGCGACCGACATTTTCAAAAGTTGCTCCGTCAGCTAAAGCAAAAACGAGAGCTCGGATATGATCGGCAATAACCTTAAAGGCTATATCTCCAGAATATAAAACACCGCTAACTTCTTCGATGGTTTTAATAATTGGCAAAAACAAATCGGTTTCAAAACTGCTGTCGACATTTTGAAAAATAGTTACCCATCTTTCGAAGCCAGCTCCAGTATCAATATTTTTACTGGGAAGTTCAGTATATTCATTTCGTTTTTGATTGGCCTTAGCATTATATTGACTAAAGACATTGTTCCAAATTTCGACGTATCTTTCGTTATCTTTTCCTTCGAAAAACTTTTCCAAAGCGTCATGATTGGGATCAAATGCTTCGCCACGATCATAAAAAATTTCACTGTCAGGACCACATGGACCTTCCCCTATTTCCCAGAAATTATCTTCAAGTTCAGCAATATGATCGACAGGAATCCCGACACTTAACCATTTACTGTAAGATTCTTCATCATCTTGATAGACCGTCACATATAGTTTTTCAAGAGGAATAGCAAAGTAATCTCTACTAGTCAATAATTCAAAAGCAAACTCAATTGCTTCATTTTTAAAGTAGTCACCAATGGAAAAATTTCCCATCATTTCAAAAAAGGTATGATGACGTTTGGTAACTCCAACATTTTCAATATCGTTAGTGCGAATACATTTTTGAATACCTACTAATCTCTTGTTTTCTGGTACGATCGTTCCATCGAAATACTTCTTTAGCGGTGTCACTCCGGCATTAATCCAAAGCAGTGAATCATCATCAATTGGAATTAAAGGAGCGCTTTCAATAACCTTATGTCCTTTTTTTTCAAAGAATTCAAACCACAATTTTCTTATTTCGTTACTGGATAATTTTCTCATTTTATCACCCTCATCAATTCATAAACTTTGTCTTTTAAAGCATCTAAAGTATCATTATTTTCAAGATAATAATCAAATTTTGAATAATGGTCTAATTCTGTTTCCGTAATATGATTTTTTTGATTATTCGTCAATTCACTTTCAAAATGAGGTCGATTCACTCTAATATTGATGGCATTAAACCTTTTTTTAAACTCTTCAACTTCTAAAATAAGCCTAGCATCAGGAATGACAAAAATATCAAAATAATTAGCTAATACTTCGATATCTTCAGTAATTCTATCAATATGAAACAATTGTTTCTTCATCTTAATTCGAATAATATCAGTACCTAATTCATTAAATAAGTCTCGTGGTTTGTTTTCTTCTTGACCATCCCAACCAAAAAAATCTCTGGCATAGTTTTTAATATGGCGAGCTAGAGGAATAATACAAACTTTTTGTCCTTGTCTTTCATAATATTCCTTAATGTAATCAGCAACGGTGCTTTTACCATGTCTAGCCTTGCCACTAATCGTAAATACTCTCATAACTACCTCCCTCATATATTAAAAGACCAAATTAAGAAGATAGTTCCTAACTTTAGTCTTATTAAGATCACTTTATTTTTTAATTAATCTTTTATTAACGATTAAATATTTTTGTAAAATTATATTTTTTTTGCAAAAATTCAAAAATAACTTTTCCGGTTGAAATTAACGGAGTTGCCACAACCATTCCCATTATACCAAAGAAATGTTCGAATATCAATAAACTAATGACGATTGTAATCGGATGCAAATTGATAGCTTTGCTCATGACCAATGGATTAATAAAATTACCTTCAATAAATTGAACAATTATGACTGTTATCAGGGTAATCATCCCAGTAATAGGACTGATCGAAAAACCGACGATAACGGCTGGAATTCCTCCTAAATATGGTCCAAAATATGGAATGATATTAGTTATACCACAGAATAAAGCAAACAAGATTGGAGCTTTCAGGCCAGCAAACATAAACCCTAGAAAGGAACAGAAAGCCACCAATAAAGAAGTAAACAATGTTCCATAGACAAAATCTCTTAAATTAGTATCTAATTTACGAAAGAGAATAATGAAATCCTTTTCGGTTTTTTTAGGGACAAGAGCGAGAAAATGTCTTTTGGCACTACTAAAATCAAGAGATAGATAAAAGCCAATAATTATTCCAACTAAGAAGTTGATACTCCCAGTAATAAACACTTTAATAGTATTAATCAAAATAGCTGGTAACTGTTTTGATAAATTGAGACCAAAGTTTTCAATACTTTCTAGAACCTGTTCTTTAGTTGATGTAAAATCAAAATTTTCAGTGGCAAAGGAATCAAATAATTTATCGATAAAGTTCGTAAAATAATTAATAATATTAGGAATTGATTTCACAAAATCACTGATTTGCGAAGTAAAACTAGGAATTACCAAATATAAAAACAAGATAATGATCCCAATAAATAAGACATAAGTTAAGATAGCTCCTAAAATTCTTCTTACACCCTGTTTTTCTAACAGTTTAATTATCGGTTCAAAAAGCCAAGCTAAAATGAAACCAATAAATAATGGCGATATAATAACTAATAAATTTTTGATAATATTTAAGATATTGGTTTCTTTAAAGAGAAAGACTGCCAACAATAATAATGATAAAATAGCCAAAATAAAGACAATTTTTAAAGTATTTCGTCCAATTTTAATAACCTCATTTAATCTCTTAAGATCCAACTTTTCTTCTTTCTTGACCAGTTTCATAATCTCCACCTACTCTTAATATAATAATAACAAAAATATTTTATTTATACAACATAAATTATTTATCTTAAAACAAAAATAAAAGCCTGTATTTAGGCTTTTACATCATATTTTGTAAGTCATTTTTCATATCTTTTTTAAATCTCTTCATGTCTTCACTTACCTCGTCTTTTAAGGCTGGACACATATTCCAGTAAAGAATTGCCCCACCTATTGCCAAAGCAGTAAGTATTAACCCAACTTTCATTTTCATTTTTATCACCTACACTTAAAAATATGATTAGTACTTAAGTACCAATATTATTATGGGTAAGCGAAATATTATTATACTTATCAATCAACATATTTTTAATGGTCGTTCTTCTAATGTCGGTTTCATCTTTCAAAATAGCATCCTTTAAGACTGTTTTTTCACCGAGAATATATAGTTCATTTTTAGCTCTTGTGACGGCTGTATAGACAAGTTTACGATACAACATTTTTTTATATTCTCTGACTAAAGGTATGACGACAGTCTCAAATTCACTTCCTTGAGCTTTATGAATACTGATTACATAACCATGTCTAAAGTTATTGAAATTACTAGCTGTATACTTAACTAAATTATTTTCAAAA
This sequence comes from uncultured Muribaculaceae bacterium, assembly GCA_964494015.1. Taxonomy (GTDB): domain Bacteria; phylum Bacillota_I; class Bacilli_A; order RF39; family UBA660; genus CAZBQC01. The sequence continues at coordinate 6,199 of CAZBQC010000028.1, read as the reverse complement.
TTAATATAAATTTCTTTTTTGGGACTAACTGTAATTTTTTCAATGATGCCAATGTCTCCATTATAAACGTTATCATCCGGCATATTGGTCAGTTGAATGACTTTGTCTTTTTCTCGATATAAGACTTCATTAATGATAATTTCTTTTTTCTTTTTATCTTGCGGATTTAGAATTTCTCTCATGACTATATTTAAATTATCAATTCCATTATAAGTCTTGTACATTGGTGCCATAATTTGAAATTTTTGATAGTCAGAAGCCTTGTATTTATTTATGAGCTTAATTAGTTCTGATTTTAATCCTTCAGGATCAGTTTCAATAAAATGATAATCATCATTTTCTAAATACATTTCATCGTCGATGATGCCTTTATTAATATTATGGGCTAAAGTTAGGATATTGTTGCCTTCTTTTTGACGATATAATTGTTTTAATTTAATAATACTTAACTGATCACTATCAATTAAATCTTTTAGGATTTGTCCTGGCCCAACACTGGGTAATTGATTGTAGTCTCCAATTAAAATGATCTTGGTATTAGATTTAAGACCTTTTAGCAAATTATCCATTAAGTAGGTATCGATCATACTAGCTTCGTCGACAATGACTAGTTTAGCTATGCTACGAGAGTATTCATTGACACCGAATTTATTGCTCTCCTTATTCCATTTTAAAAAGCGATGAATCGTTGTGGCTGGCAAAACCGTCGATTCGGCAATTCTTTTCGCTGCTCTTCCAGTTGGTGCTAGTAAGGCTATGTCGGTAATTAACTGATCAAAATCCAGATCATTCATCAGACGATATAACTCGACAATACCTTTAATAATGGTCGTTTTTCCAGTTCCCGGGCCACCAGTTATTACAAGAAAATTCTTAAGATAAGAATCTCTTATTGCTGTTAACTGCTCACTGTTATAAGTAATAGAAAAGTGAGCCTCTAGTAGTTTAATCTTTTTATCCAATAACTTATCTTTATTATCTGGTAAATCATTTAAATAACTCAACCGATTAGTAATATTCATTTCCGCTTGATACATCGTGCTTAAATAATAATTATCTAATTTTTTTATAACCTTGTTTTCTGCTAGCAATGAATTTAGTGCTTCATCAAATTCTGTTTCTGAAAGAATAGTATTTAAAGAGCGATTGGTAAAATTAAAAATCTCTTCTTTAAATAAGTATGAATGTCCTAATAAATTGCATATTTCATCCATCGTATAAAGAACCCCAGCTTTGATTCTTCTTTGATCATTTGGTAATATTTCCAACTTTTTAGCAATTTGGTCAAGTTTTTTGAATGAGATCGTTTCAATCTCCATAAAATTATAAATGTTTCCTTCGAGAACTGCTAAAGTATTTTCTCGATACTTACGATAGATAATCCCACTATCTTTAGTATTAAAACCGATCTCCGCTAAATAAATTAGCGTTTTATAATTACTTTCATATTCACGCAGTTTTTCGTAAATCAATTTAGCTTGTTTTTCATTAATCGACTTTACTAAAAGCAAATTGTTGGGGTTTTCGATAATAATTTTTAAGGTGTCTTCACCTAAGGTATCGACGATTCGTTCAGCAGTTTTCTCGCCAATTCCTTTAAATAAGTCACTGGATAAAAATTCGACGATACTGTTCTTTTCCTCAGGTAAAATTATTTCAAAGCTATTTACCACAAACTGTTCTCCATATTTAGGATGTTTAGTAAATTCTCCTAAAAATTTGTATTCATCGTCAAAATTAAGTTCCGAAAAATAGCCAGTAAAAGTGATGGTTTTATTATTATGATGCTCATCGGCATCATTATCTTTGATTTTAAAAAGACCGACAACATAACCATTTTCGGTCTCATAAATAGTTCTTTTGTATTTTCCAATTATGTAATTCATTCTTACCTCTATTCTTTTATTTTAGCACGAGGATGAGTTTTATAATAGACTTCTTTTAATCGATCATCGATAATATGAGTATAAATTCCTGTCGTAGCAATATTTTTATGTCCTAATAATTCCTGAACGGATAAGATATCACACCCTTCATTTAAAAGATGGGTGGCAAAAGAATGTCTTAAGACGTGAGGTGAAATATGTTTTTTTAAAGTTGTCTTCTTAATTATTTTATCCAGTATTTTTGCTACTCCTCTAGTAGTTAGTTTTTTACCCTTCATATTCAAGATTAAATACTCATTATGGTATTTATTTAATTCTCGATAAACTTTTTTAAAATATAATTCCATAATCTCTTGACACTTATTATTATAACAGACAATCCTTTCCTTGTTTCCCTTACCGAGAATTCGAATTGTTTTGTTTCCTTCATCGATATCAATTACTTTAATATTGACTAATTCGCTGACTCGGCAGCCGGTCGCATAAAGCACTTCCAGAATCAAGCGATCTCTAATATCTTGAACTTTATTCATGTCAAAAGTATCAAACATTTCAGCTATTTCATTATAGTAGAGAAATTTAGGTAATTTCTTTTCTTTTTTAGGAAGAGTTACTAGGTTAAAAACGTTAGTCTTAACAAATTCATGATTAACTAGATAACGATAAAAACTGCGAAGAGAACTAATTTTTCGAGCCACAGTCGTCGTCAAATATTTTTTATCATCGTAAAAGTACATCAATAAAAATCTCGTATCATTATATTTAATATTGTATAGGTTTAAACCTTCTTTTTTTAAATAATCAAAATATTCTAAAATATCTGCTTCGTAATTTTGAATGGTGTATATCGAATAATTTCTTTGATATTTTAAATATTTGAGATACTCCTCTAATTCCTTCATCACTCGTCACCTATTATCATTATATAGAACATATATTTGATTGTCAATTTTTTTCATTTAAAATCCAGCTTAATATCACAATAATTTCACATGATAAAACTATTATTATATTGGAAGGAGAAAAAATGTATTTATTTAAAAATGCTTTACTCAATGTAACGAGGAGCAAAGGAAGGAATATTTTAATAGGAGTTATCATCCTGGTTATTACCATTGGAGCATGTATTGCTTTAACAATCAGGAGGAGTGCTACGACGCTAGTCAATAGCTATATCGATAATAATAAACTAGAGGTCAGTTTTACACTTGATACTAGAACGCTAAGGGATGCAACTACTGATGAAAAAAGTGCCTTTAAAACCTTAGATATCGAACAGATAAAAGCGTATGGTGACAGTGATTATGTAGTCGATTACTACTATACCTTAGAAACGTCACTAGCCAGTAATGATTTAGAGGCCGTCGACTACTCAAGTTTAGATGGGAAAGAAGAAAATAATAATGACGATAATCGTTTTAATCGAGGTGGAACTATGCAAAACCTTGGCGATTTCAGATTAACTTCTTATTCGGATTTTTCGTATCTTGAAGATTTTATCGATGGAACTAAGAAAATTACTGAAGGGGTCATGATCGAAAAGGATAGTACCAAGATGAATATCGTCATCAGTAGTGAGTTAGCCGTAGCTAACGATCTAAAACTAAACGATACCGTCACTTTCTATTTACCAAGTGATTCAACTAAGACCTATACCTTTACCATTACTGGTATTTATGAAGATAATTCTGATGTCTCAGATAGTAGCTTTGGTTTTATGGGCGTCAATGCCATGAATTCAAGAAATCAAATTTATACTAATCTGACTTCCATCAATACTATTTTAACTGCTTTAAACACTACTACTAGTAGTGATACCAATAATAGAATGATTTCAAGAGATGGAATTACAGCTAAATTTTATTTGACAGATAAAGATAATTTAGATGCTTTCAAAAAGGAAGCCTATGCTAAAGGATTAAGTACTTATTATACTGTTACTACTAATGAAGAACAAATTTTAAGTAGCTTAAAGCCAATTCAAAATCTATCCAGTTTTTCAAGTACATTCTTAATTGTCATTTTAATAATTGGCGGATTGATACTAGGTGTCATCAATATGATTAATATTCGTGAACGAAAATATGAAATTGGTGTTTTAAGAGCGATTGGGATGAGTAAAACTAAGCTGACCATACAGTAAATTAGTGAAATCTTTATCGTCAGTATGGCTGCTTTAATTATTGGCACATCAGTTGGTGTTATATCCAGTCAGAAAGTTACTAATTTTATGCTACAAAATGAAATTGAACAAATTAAAAGTGAAAGTCAGAATCTTCGTAATAATTTTGGTTCAGGCAATTTTGAACGTCCAAGTATGGGCGAAGGAAATTCTAATGAAATTAGAAATTTAGCTGGATCATCAACTAATTATCTGACTGATTTTAAGGTCACTGTCGACTTAACCACCATCGTTTTATTAATAGTAGTCAGTTTGGCATTGACGATGACAACTGGATTTGTCTCAAGTGTCTTTATTAATAAATATGAACCAAATAAGATATTACAGAATAGGATTTAGGAGGAAAAATGGGACTTATAAAAGTTGATAATGTCAGTTTTAGTTACGATAATGTCAAATATGTACTAAAAAATATTTCGATGGAATTTGAAAGTGGAAAAGTCTATGGAATCGTTGGCCGAAGTGGTGCTGGTAAGACTACACTTATTTCATTAGTTGCTGGCTTAGAAGTAACTAAAGAAGGAACTATCTATTACAACGAAAAAGATTTATCAAAAATAAATCGTAATAAATATCGTTCTAAAAACATTGGTGTCGTCTTTCAGCAATTTAATTTACTTTATCACTTGACAGCTTTAGAAAATGTCATGTTATCGATCAATATCAGTAGCGCTAAGGTTAAAGATAAAAGAAAAAAAGCCTTACAGTTACTTAAGAAAGTTGGACTCGATGAAGCTAAAGCCAACCGAAGAGTTTTAAATTTATCAGGTGGCGAACAACAACGTGTTTCAATTGCAAGAGCCATATCTTATGATGCTGAAATTATTTTAGCTGATGAACCTACTGGTAACTTAGATCGTGAAACCGAAGACGATATTATCGAATTGCTCGTCAAATTAGCACATGAGGATAATAAATGCGTTATCATCGTGTCACATTCTGACCGAGTTCAAAGAAAAGCTGATGCCATCTACTATCTAGTAAATGGTAAGTTATCAAACCAAAAAGAAGAGGATTGATTTTAATGTCAATAACATAAAGCAAGTGAGAAATTTTATATAGATTTCTCACTTTTAATTATAATTTAATAAAAAAACACTTTTGTGTTTTCCTGAATTAGTACTACTTAAGTTAGTCTGACTATTTCTTTTCCAACTTCTTCACTTCTACTTGTTCATCTGATTCTAAAACTTCGATTTTTTTCCCTGGTACATAATGAAAGGTTTTATCTCGTAGATCTTTAATTAGAGAAAGTTGCTCTTCTAAACCAATTACTGGTATCGAAAAAGGCGCTTCTCTTGTTTTTGATGGATAATCATCATGACCAAAAGTCTCTCTCCACATACCAGTTCTAATTTTTGGATTATTACTTCCCATATAACTCCTCCATTTTCAATATACTCTATTACAGTATATCATAAAACGGTTTTTTTATCTACTTTTTTTACAATAGCTCTCCTTTTTGAATTAAAACGATTTGATCATTTTTATAAAAACCATAGATAATATTCTCTAAAGTAATATTTTTATCATGCAAATTATCATATAACCACTTGCGATTCTTATTAATTTGTTTTAAGGTATCTTCAAAGATGACACCGTCGACAATGATGGGAATGGGATAGACAACATTATTGTTTCTTTTAAAAACAATAAGCTCATGATTGGTAAAGAAAGCCAGCTCTACCTCTTCTAAATTCTTAATTTTCTTCTTTTTTAACTCCAGCAAAAGATAATTTAAATTAAGATCATTTTTAACTAACTCTTTAAAATTTAATTTGCCACGACTGATAATGACTTTATCTTCATTAAGAATAGTCTGATTATCTTTTCTTGACTTAATCCAGTAGTATATCATTCGTAAAGTGACAATCACTACAATAATCAAGAGAAAATAGCTGAAATCAATCTCACTGAAAATACCATAGATCGATAAATTCAAAATAAAGAGAATCAAAATTAAATCGATATTTTTAAAATTATGGATTGACGTTCTTGAAAACAGATGATAAAGAGAACTAATAATGATGGTAAAAACAATACTCTTGATAGTTATCGTTACATATAACATATAATCACCAATTATATTATGGTTTTTGAATAATAAAATATACAATGACATAAATTTAAG
>CAZBQC010000027.1:9987-11951 GCA_964494015.1 uncultured Muribaculaceae bacterium | reverse complement strand
ATATTTGCATTAGTATAAACTACATTACCTTGGGTATTTGGATTATTCATATTTGTATTAGTATAAACTACATTACCTTGGGTATTTGGATTATTCATATTTGCATTAGTATAAACTACATTACCTTGGGTATTTGGATTATTCATATTTGTATTAGTATAAACTATATTATCTTGGGTATTTTGATTATTTAACTTCTTTTTCTTATTAAGCATTACAATTACTACAACTACTATTAATAGGAGAACTCCTCCAATTACTGAACAAAGTATAATTGAATCAATACCAGAAGTTTTATTAACAGTTATTTGATATGTTCTACTACTGCCATCTTCACTAGTAACTATTATTCTAATAATACTTCCATCTACTAAATTTTCATTTCCTAAAATTTTTACATCTGAAGTACTATCTTCTTTTTCGGCATTAATAACTAGAGATTTTTCGTTCCTAATATTCAATTCATATTTAAGTGTATTTTTATTAAAGTCTATATTATATTTATCAATAGATAGTTGTTTTAAATAACTATTATTTGATGGTAATTTTTCTGATTCACTTAATCTCTTTACAATAATTTTATATTCCTTAGTCGTTTCATTCTCGGCAGTTACTTTTATGGTAATAGTATTTTCTCCAATAATTAAATTTTTATTACCAGTAACTTCTACTTTAGCTTTACTATCGGTTGGATCATAAGTTATATCTATATTAGTTGTTGAAAAAGCCACTGTTGTTTTATACTCTAAAACATCGTTTTGAAACTCTAATGTTCCACTAGATAGAGTTAAAGTTTTTAATGTATTAACCGAACTTCTAACATCTTCTTTTGTAACATTTAAAGTATATGTTTTTACTTCTTTTTTTTCACTACTTACTTTTATTAAGATAACATTTAAGCCTGATTTTAAGGTTACTTTTCTAGGCCCAAAGCCAGTTACAAATGATGCCTTAGCATCGGCCACCTCAGCACCAATAGTTAATTCAGAAACATCTTTATCTACATCTACGTCATATGTTACTTTTGTAGAATCAAATTTCAATGTTCCCTCACTTAATGTTAAACTCTTTAAATTATTATTAGTACTTCTATTATCAGTTCTTGTTACATTAATTGTATATGTCTTAGTAGTTCCTGCTTCACTAGTAACTACTACATCAATTTTATTTGCACCATAATTAAGGGTTTTAGCTCCTGTTCCAGCAATAGTTGCATTAGCATCTGTTTTAGTTGCTGATATAGTAGTTGTTGCAGCGTCCACAGTTACATTATAAGTAGTTATATTTGAACTAAAATCTATAGTAGCTCCAGTTAGTGACAAATCAGATAATGTATTTATGGTTGATTTTACTCTAATCGACAAGCTATCACTAGTTACACCTGCTATTGTGTTACCTAATTCATTAGTACAACTAGGATTATTAATAGATATTGTTGTGCTACCTGCTGGGGCAGTAGATTTAGCTGTAAAAGATAATGTATATAATGTTACTGGTGAAGTTGATATTAAACTATTAAATGATAAATCACCTACAGAAAAATTATTCATACCATTAAATTCAGTCCATCCAATAACCTTTGTTGCCCCATTGTATGTTAAAATGGCACTATCGTAAACTAACGTTCCCTCAGCTGCTGATACTTTTACAGATGCACTGGCTCCTTCAACAATAATATTAACCGTTTTAGTTTCTCCTGGTGCAATGCCAGTTAAACCAGATGGTTTAATCTTCAAAGCCTTTACATCGACAGTTATTGCTAATAAGAATAGACCAACTATTATTTTAAATATTCCCTTTTTCATTTTTACTCTCCTACATTCAACACATATTTTAACTAAGCCAAGTATAACACAATTCAACATATTTTAACTAAGCCAAGTATAACACAATTCAACATTTTTTTACAATGTATTTAATAAGTAAAAAATACACTTAACATGAATTTTACTATTCTCCTTTAT
>CAZBQC010000027.1:0-9887 GCA_964494015.1 uncultured Muribaculaceae bacterium | reverse complement strand
GTTTTTTAGTTTATTCAATATTTTAATATTCTTCATAAATTCTCCTAATACATTATAAATAGACTACTATGATACTTTTATTATACAATATACAATAATTTTCTACAATGAAAAACAATATGTATTTAATAAGTAAAAAATACACTTAACATGAATTTTACTATTCTCCTTTATACACTTTTCTAGCTAAAGTCATTATATCACTTAAAGTGTATCCTCCATCACTATTATAATCTGCAGCTTCTAAATAAATTCCACTCAATCTATTTTTATCTTTATAAATATAATTTGCTATAGTCATTATATCTGACAAACTAAGTGTTCCCGTTCCATCAACATCCCCAATTACTGACACCCCATATTCATAATAACTATTATCTTCAAATGTTATTCTTAATTTATCTCCTGTCTTTAAATCATCTGAACCTGATAATTCATTATTATTTTTATCTATTTTAGTTATCGTATTAGTAACTTCTGTTATTATTGATAAATCACTCAAAACATTAACTTTACTTCCTACTAGTATTTTTTTTATAATTCCTTTATTTAAATCTAAATTATTTATCAAATTATTTACTTGTACTTGAATAATTGGATATTCTTTTATTACATCTTCATCTTTTTTAATAACTATTTTATTATTTATTATTTCTTTATTTAGATTTTTAACTACAATACCATTTAAGATTTCACTATTATCAATATTTGTTACTAATAAAACATTTTGATTTAAATCATAAAAATTCGATCTATAACTAGCAAGATTAAATTCCTTAACAACTACGGTGTCGTCTTTTATTTGTAATTTATCGTCATTTATTACTTTTGTACCTAATGGCACTGTTATATTTGATAAGAAAGTGGTATCACTATCTGAATTAATTAATATATAATCATTATTTATATCAATATTATATTTACTTGACGTTATGTCAAATACTTTTACTGTTCTGATATAAGTAGTAGTTTCTCCAGACGGACTTGTGAATTCAGTAGTTAATGTAGTGGTTCCATTTGACAAACCATTTATTACCCCATTACTATAAGTAGCAATCGAAGTAGTAGCAACCGAATATTGAGAACTATAATGACTTGGAAAAATTATGTCATTAATCAAAATATCGTTTCCTCTTAAAATTCTTATTATTCTAGTTTCAAAAGGATTTCCCAACATATATATATCTTTTAAAGATGTATTATTACTTAAATCAATGGTACTTATATTGTTATACCATAAATCTAAATATGTCAAAGCAGTGTTGCTACTTAAATCAATGGTACTTATATTGTTATTATATAAAATTAAAGATGTCAAAGCAGTGTTTTTACTTACATCAATGGTAGTTAAATTGTTATAACCTAAATCTAAATCTGTTAAAGCAGTGTTGCTACTTACATCAATGGTAGTTATATTGTTATTATATAAATTTAAATCTGTTAAAGCAGTATTTTTACTTAAATCAATGGTACTTATATTGTTATTAGCTAAATCTAAATCTGTCAAAGCAGTGTTGCTACTTAAATCAATGGTACTTATATTGTTATCCCATAAATCTAAATCTGTCAAAGCGGTGTTTTTACTTACATCAATGGTAGTTATATTGTTGCTACTTAAAGATAAATCTGTCAAAACAGTGTTTTTACTTAAATCAATGGTACTTATATTGTTATCATTTAAATTTAAACTAGTCAAAGCAGTATTTTTACTTACATCAATGGTGCTTAAATTGTTATTATCTAAATATAAATATGTCAAAGCAGTGTTTTTACTTAAATCAATGGTACTTATATTGTTATCCCATAAACTTAAATTTGTCAAAGCAATGTTGCTACTTAAATCAATGGTAGTTAAATTGTTATCACCTAAATTTAAATTTGTCAAAGCAGTGTTGCTACTTACATCAATAGTAGTTAAATTGTTATCAATTAACCATAAAGTTGTCAAAACAGTGTTTTTACTTACATCAATGGTAGTTAAATTGTTGCTAGTTAAAGATAAATCTTTCAAAGCAGTGTTGCTACTTACATCAATGGTAGTTATATTGTTATAATTTAAATCTAAATCTGTTAAAGCGGTTAATTTTTCAAGCCCAGATACTGATGAAATTTTTTCTGAATCTGGCTTACTATAACTTGAACATGTTAAATTAATTATTGTCTGTAATTGTTCATTGCTCAAATTAGTTGTATATGGTGATGATGTACCGTTTTTGTCATTATAAGCATCTACTACACATTTATAAAAATTATAGTCATCAAATGCTGGATTAGCTGGCGTTTCTGCAAAAGTATCCATACATACCATTAAAAGTAAAGATATTACCATTACAAATAATAATCGTATAAAGTTTTTTAGTTTATTCAATATTTTAATATTCTTCATAAATTCTCCTAATACATTACAAACAGACTACTATGATATTTTTATTATACAATATACAATAATTTTCTACAATGAAAAACAATATGTTAACATATTATTCTTTACATCTTATTTACTTAAAAGTTCATAAATTTTATTATACATAAAGTTTTCCCCCGACATTGATATTGATAATCGCCTGTACAAGTTATATTATTAGAACTTTGCATAATTAAATCATTGATTACTTGGATCAATTGCTTTACTAATATTTCCACTATCACTTATAAAACATATTAATAAATTAATTCTAACGAACTCATCGATTGTAAACATTGTTTCATCAGATGACCCTTCAATACTATATTTAATTGAACAAGTCCTTTAAATTTTCCTTTGGCAATTTAATTTTAATATTCTTAATTACCTTAATCTCGTATTCTTTATCTCTTCCAATTAGTTTTTCACCATCAATACACCAGTTTACTTCTTTTCGATGATGAAATTTAACAGTTAAATGATCCGTTTTATAGATTTCAATTCCTTCGACTTTAGAAAGATCAGAAGTTTTTAAATAATAAATAGCTTTAGCAATTTTTCGAACTTTGGCTAAACTGCACATCATGACTTCAAACTTACCATCGTTTAATTTTACATCTTTATAAAAATTATTAATACCAGCAATCCGATTAGCATTACTGATAATCATCATACTATATTTCCCACGATGTTTTTCACCATTAATAGTAAAACTAATATCTTGTTTGATTGTCTTTGTAAATAAACTCCTCATCACCTGTAATAAATACGCTAAATAACCTAAATGTCGTTTTAATTCGCGAGGTGTTTCATAAGGAATATCCATAAATTTACCAAAACTTAAAACATAGGTAAAAGCTGTCCCATTGATCGTGCAAATATCCATTTCTTTTTCTTCACCTTCTAAAAGTAGTTTTAAATTGCCAATAAGATCCTTCTTATACCCAAACATGGCTCCAATATCATTGGTCGTACCAATCGGAATATGTGATAAAACCAATCTGTTTTTTCTTAATAAATTTCCATTCATGACCTCATAAAAAGTTCCGTCTCCTCCTAGAGAAATAACCAGATCAGTATTACTGATGTTTTCAATAATCTTTTTTATATGACCAGAGTATTCGCTTTTCATTATGATTGCATCATAATCATACTCTTTTAAGACTTTCATAATTTTGTCGATATATTTGTTTGCCAAACCGTTACCACTAACTGGATTATAAATTAAAACACAACTTTTCAATGAAATCACCCAAGTATATGATACAACATTTTTAATAAAATAAAAACTCTAAATTAATTAGAGATTAAAAATTATTTTCAATGTCTTTAGGTACTTTATCGTTTATTATCGCATTGACAATTTTTTGTGTTTTCTCTTCGGTTACTGGACGACCTGTCAAACTTCCTAGTTCTTGAATTACTTCCCTAATTGTTCCCTCGTCTTTCATATCAGATTTTTGTAACTTTTTAGCCAAAGAAAAGATCGTATCCTTATTAATATTAGTCTTTTTTTCAACTCTTTTAAAAAGACCATCACTCAACATAAAAAAACCTCCTACCCTATTATATGTAAAAGGTTCTTCTTCGTTATTTTTTATTCTTCAATAATTTATCTAATTCTTTTTGATATTGTGCTCTTCTTTTACCAAATTCTGCGGCTTGGATTTTATAATCTTCTAAAGATATTTCTTTCTTCTTATATCTTTCGTCAAGTTTGGCTTGAGCAATATTTAATCCCTCGATCATTTGATATAATAAAGTGACATCATCGATAGCATTTAAATTTATCTTTTTAAAAATCATTCTTTATCACCTCTATTTTTAAAGATTATTTCAATTGGTGTTCCTTCAAAATCAAAACTTTCACGAAGTTTGTTTTCTAGATAACGATAATAGGAAAAATGTACCAAGCGTTTATCATTGACATGAAAAACAAATTTTGGTGGTTTGACTCCTTCTTGATTAGCAAAATAGATTTTTAATCTTCGTCCTTTATATGATGGTGGTGAATTAAGTAAATATGCATCGTTAACCACATCATTCAAAAGACTAGTTTTAATTTCTTTTTTAATATTCTGTCCAACCTTTAAGATTTCAGGCATCAAAGTTGTAATACGCTCTTTAGTCAGTGCTGATAAAAAAACAATTGGTACATAGGATAAAAACTGAAATTCACTTCGCACTAATTTGATATATTCTAAAATATTGGGATCAGTTGCTAAATCCCATTTGTTGACGGCAATAATTAATCCCTTTCCTTTTTCAAGGACATAGCCGGCAATATGCTTATCATGTTCGATGATCCCGTCTTCAGCACTGATGACAAGTACAGAGACATCACTTCGATCGATGGCACGTAAACTTCGAAGTAAGCTATATCTTTCAATATTTTCATAAATTTTGCCTTTTTTACGCATTCCAGCTGTATCAATAGCAACAAATTCCTCATGATTATACGTAAACACGGTGTCAATTGAATCTCTTGTCGTGCCAGCCTCACTGCTGACAATCACCCGATTTTCATTTAAAAGGGCATTAATTAGACTACTCTTCCCAACATTTGGTCGACCAATTACCGAAAACTTTAAACGACTATCTTCTTCTTCCTTTACCACTTTTTTAAAATCTTTGGTAATTTCATCCATCAATTCGATAAAGCCAATATTATGCTCTCCACTGATCAGAATATAATAATCAAATCCCAATTCATAAAAATCGTAGAGATTATTAAAAGTTTTTTTGTTATCGATTTTATTGATGGCAACAATGACTTTTTTTTGCGTTTTTCTAAGCATGTCACGAATGATAAAATCATTAGCTGTCAATCCTTCTTTACCGTCGACGATAAAGACAATGACATCAGCTTCATCGATAGCAATCATCGCCTGAATTTTAATTTCTTCACTGAAAAGTTCTTTCGAAACATCAATTCCGCCAGTATCAATTAAATTAAAGCGATAATTATTATAGTTAACTTCGCCATAGATTCGATCTCTTGTCACACCAGGGGTATCTTCGATAATTGATATTTTTTTACCAACCATACTGTTAAAAACAGTACTTTTTCCTACGTTTGGTCTTCCGACTAAAGCTACTGTCGGTAGTTGCATAGATATCACCCAATTTCCAAAATTATTATAGCAAAAATAACAAGTATTATCAATTATAATTGTGTTTTTATAAAAAACTGCTATAATTAAAATGGTAGGAGTAATAATTATGGAAAAAAGATCACGTAAAGAAATTGTTAAGTTACTGTTAGAGCAAAACTGGGCTGATACCGATAAAGATGAATTAATGGAATTAATCATCGAGAATCCTATTTCGATTAATATCGATAAGCAGGATGAAGAGACCGTTACTTTTAAAGAAAAGTTAGCAGATAAAATTTCAGCAGTTATCGGTAGCTGGGAATTCATTTTAACCTTTTCCATCGTAATTGTTCTGTGGATAATTATCAATGGATTTTTGCTAGCTAAAAATGCTTATGACCCTTATCCCTTCATTTTATTAAATCTCTTCTTATCGTGTATTGCTGCTGTACAAGCACCGATTATCATGATGAGCCAAAATCGTGAGAGTAAAAAAGATGCACTTCGTAACCAAAATGATTATCAAACTGATTTAAAAAGTGAACTTATCCTCGAAGAATTACACCATGAGATGCAGACTATCTTAAGAAATCAAAATAAAATTCTTACTCTTTTAGAACAATCTGAGGAAAGTGAAAATACCAAAGATAATTCTAAATCTTAAGACTAATTTAAAATACCAACTTAATTTAAAATAAGTTGGTATTTATTTTATGTATTGCTTTTTACATCGTTAAAGTAAATGGATTACTTGGTGTTCCATCTCCTCCTGTAATTATAACTGAAGACTTAAGATAAATTGATGGACGAGCTGGAAAATTCAAATAATAAGCATCAGATGCTCCAGACCCATAAGAATTTACTGTATGTAAAGTACTAGTATCCTTTGGGGTAATAATTATCATGTTTTCTGATGATTCAGGACTACTTGCACTTCGACTAGCAAACATTTCTCCTAATCTAGGTAAGCCTACTTTAGCACTAACACTAATTGTCGTTTTCGAACAGGTACTAGTCTTAGTACCACCACTCGCAATGGGATTAACTGTAGCACAAATACTAGCTTTATAACTCATTCCACTTCCTACTGTTCTTAAATACCAAGCTCCATCCTCAATCATATTTTGCCAGGTGCTACTTAACGAACCATACCACCCACTGGCTGTATTGTTATTTAAATATCCTCCCAAATATCCTATTTCGCCTAATGGATTATATAAAATACTGGTACTAAATGGTTTTGATATTATTGTTCCGCCACTGTTTGTTAGGTAATCTGCTTTAATAATTTGGTTTTACCATTTTCTACTTCGACAATTCGATAATTTGCATCATTAAATCTGACATATTCTCCGCTGTATCGGGTATTTAAATTATCATTTATTAAACTACTTTCCTGATCATTATCTCCTGCTAAGCGATAGGGATTGTTAATCGTTCCATTTCCGTTTATTATACGAAGTGTTGTTTTTAAATTTATGGATGGACGAACACTATAATTATTACTAGCAGAGCCAACAGAATTACTAGATCCATTGAAGAGTACATAACGAACATTTTCTGTATCATAGCTCGTTATCGTACACCATTCATATCCAGTGTTTAAATAGCCATTAGCAAGAGTAGTGTTGATGGAACTATATGTATACTCGTAGATGTTTAAAAGTCCAACTGCTCCCAGAACCATTATTGTTTTCGGTGGTTTTGTATCCGGATAAGTTGAAGTAGCGTTCCAGCTGTAATTAGTAACAAGGTAATTAGTGGGATACCTTAAGGTCTCATAAAAATTTTCATTTAACCATTGATAGATAAAACTATCTTGATAAGTTGTTCCTCCACTACCTCCATTTTCGAGTGTCCCATTCCAAGATATGCTTGTTATATTGTCTTGAGTAATCAATTTAATTGATGTTACTGTACCACTTGTCTTATTTAAAGTCACAATTCGCCATAACTTACCACTGTACCATAAATAATTGTTAGGTTTGTAATTATCATCACTGGATGTTCCAACGATAAAGGTCTGATCACTATCTCCTGGTCGATTATAGAAATTAGCTGATAAATTAGTGTTAATCTTTTCTAAGAGTGTTGGTATAGTTTTGGGTGTCATGTCGCCTTTGACTTGGATTTTTACTGAGGCATACTTGCTTTGAAATTCCGTTGGCGTATATCGATTCTTTCCTGAAACATAATCTGTTTCACTGATTAAGATTCGCTCACTATTTAACCAAATTCTTAAGAAATAACTTCTAGTTACTGGTGTAGCAACTGGTGTTCCTCCCGGAATGGTGTCGATGAATAATTTAGATTCACTATTTGATAATTCAAAGGTAGGTGTTGGTCCATAGACAGGCACTCCCGTTCCATCGGTAATATATAACTTAATTTCATCGTCATTAAATCTAGTCTTACCAGCTACATCTCCTCCTGGAACCGCCACTACCTCATAATAAATTGGTTCTGTTCCAGTATTATAACCACTGATTGTAAAGTTGTAAGTTGTTGCCTGACTTATTCCGGCTTCATCACTCATCGGAAATTGATCAGTTAAAGTGATTCCATTCCCTACTTCTCCTAGTTGTAAATTGATACTTCCGGTTTCAAAGGATAGAGTTTTTGTTCCTATTTTATTGTACTGAAAAAAAGCATAGGTTGCTCCTATGGCGATACCAATAATTAGTAGGATGCCTATTATAGCTATTAATAGGAGCTTCCCTCTCATAGGTTTACTATAAGTAACTTCTTCCATATGCTTCTCCCTAATCATGATGTTAGCTTTATCATTATATTTTATATCTTCATTTTATCATTTTTTATTCTATCAAACAACCCTTTATTTCATATAAAAAACAAATATATTTTTTACAACATACTTGTTTATTATAATTATAATTCTAAAATTCACAGTTATTTGGTGTTCTTGGAAATGGAATTACATCTCTAATGTTTTCAACACCTGTTAGATAGATTAATAATCTTTCAAAGCCCATTCCAAAGCCTGAATGAATACAACCACCGTATTTTCTTAGATTCAAATACCATTCTAAATCATCTTCACAAATATTTAATTCCTTCATACGAGATTTTAATTTGTCATAATCTTCTTCTCTTTGTGATCCGCCCATTAATTCACCAGCTCCTGGAACTTGTAGATCGACAGCGGCAACGGTTTTTTTATCACTGTTTTGCTTCATATAAAAGGCTTTAATTTCTTTTGGCCAGTTCGTAATAAAGACTGGTCCATCGAAATGTTCAGTAATATATTTCTCGTGTTCCTTAGCAATATCTCCACCATACTCGGGAGTAAATTCCCATTTAATATCAGCTTTTTTTAAGGTTTCTATTACCTCTTCATAGGTAACTCTCGTAAACTTACTCTTTAATAATTTGTTTAATTTATCTAATAAACCTACCTCGACATATTTATCAAAGAATTCCATTTCTGTCTTACAGTTGTCAATGACATATTTGACGATATATTTGACCATATCTTCTTCGACATCCATTAGACCATTCAAATCACAAAAGGCAATTTCTGGTTCAATCATCCAAAATTCATTAGCATGGTTTTTCGTATTAGAGTTTTCGGCTCGAAAGGTCGGTCCAAAAGTATAGACTTTTTTATAAGCCATCGCCATGGCTTCAGCTTGAAGCTGACCAGATACTGTTAAAGATGCTGGTTTACCAAAAAAGTCCTTTTTATAATCGACGCTTTTTTCTTTACAAATTCTTTCCAAATCAAGAGTCGTAACTTGAAACATTTCTCCCGCCCCTTCACAGTCAGACGCCGTAATAATTGGAGCATGAAAATAAACATAACCACGATCCTGAAAATATGTATGAATAGCCATAGCTGTCACACTTCTCACTCTAAAAACGGCTTGAAATAAACTTGATCGTGGCCTTAAATAAGCAACTTCTCTTAAGAACTCACGAGTATGCCTTTTCGGTTGAATCGGATAATCTTCATCGGCATCTCCTTCTAATTTTATCGCTGAGGCACTAAGTTCAAACTCCTGTTGTTCTTTAGGAGATTTAATTAATTTACCACTGACAGTAATACTGCTTCCTACTCTGATCTTTTGAATGTCATCAAAATTAGCTAACTTTTCATCATAGACAATTTGAACAGTATTAAAATGTGTTCCATCATAAAAATCAATAAAACCAAATTCTTTCTGTTTACGATGATTTCTAACCCATCCTTGTAAAGTTACTTCTTTATCCATATATAAAGTTAAATCTCTATATATTTCTCTAACATCTACTAACATACTATCACTCCTTTTTTATTTAATAGAAAAAGCAATTCCATCCACAAGGGACGAATTGCTTTTATAATCCGTGGTACCACCCAAATTCATTATATTTCTATAATCTTTGAT
>CAZBQC010000026.1:2654-13738 GCA_964494015.1 uncultured Muribaculaceae bacterium | reverse complement strand
ATCAAATCGCTTTTGTATACCTATTTAGGTATCACATCAATTGTAACATTACATTTCAACTTTTAACAAGATTTATATTGTTTTTAAAAATTTAAGCAGTATAATTATATTAGAAATGCATCTTGATTAACCATAGTTTTTAGAAGGAGTGTTGTTTCAATGAATGATTATGGAGAAATTATAAAACTACCATATGAAATCAATGATATTTATGAGCCATTAAAAAAACTACTTAAATACGACAAGATAAAGCCTATGATTTTGCAAAAGGAAGATGGAGAAACTAAAACTTTTGATTTAACTGCCAAAAGGAATTTGCTCTTTAATGAAAAGGTTAGTATTAGAATAACAGAGTTAGAAAAGGGAATTACTGAAGTAAAGGTTTATTCTAAATCTAAGTTTTTTGTTCCTTTTGATTTTGGAAAAAATAAAAGGAATGTCAAAATAATTATCAACAAAATTTTAAAAGAATTGAGTAATTGTGAAAATGTAAGCGATGATTTTTCTATCGAAGTTATGAAAACATATAAATTCTCAAAAGGATTCTTACATTTTATTATATCAGTAATCTTATTTTATTATCCGTTATCTTGGTTAATGTCATTAATGCACATAACTACTAATATAGCTACAGATGCTAGAATTGCTGGAACTATCTTTTTTTCATTAATTATCACGATAATATATAAAATTCTAAGACTTATAAAGAGAATGCGATATAAACATAAAAGAATGAAGAGAATTAAGTCCATGTTATATGATTTAATTGAGGGGAAAGCAAAAAACGAAAATAATATTTCTAAATCGAAAAACACTATAAATGCAATAAAAAATAATCAATTTCAAAAAATAAAAAGTAAAGCAACCCCATATTTAAAAACAAGTGTTGATTATATCAAGAAAATAAAGAAAGAAAAACCCAAAGTGTTTTGGACAGGAACGATAGCAATAAGTGGGGTATTCTTGTGGTCGATTTTTGGTGGTTTATCTAATATCTTAAAAGATCCATGTGCCTTTAATGTTGAAATGGGAGGATATGAAGTTACTGGTATTGATTGGTGCAGAACTGATTTAATTATGGATAGTAATAGATTGCCGGAAGGTTTTAACGTTGAATCAAAGGACTTTGTCTATTGTAAATATGATACTACAAGTACGTCTAATGGCTGGTCTGAAGGATATGTATACAAAGCCTGTGCAATAAAAAAAGGATGGAAATCATAGATTATATTAAAAGTTAATGACATAATATTATTAACTTATCAAGTGATAAGAGGTAACAACCTTTATTTAACTGGCACTACAATGTAAACAAACCTTATTTTATAAGGTTTTTCTTTGATTTATTTTAGATTTTATTTTGCTATTTTTTTCAATAAATAAAGGAAACTACAAAAATTGTTTCCTTATTTTATATTTATATTATTTGTATGAATTTCATCAACACCCCTATAGTATTGCCAAATTATTGCTTATATCATTTTGGAAACTTGCACAGAAATCTTATCCTTTTTGCCTTATCTAATACATAAATCAACAAAAGTATCAGGCAAACATCTGCATGATGCAATATCACACAATCTGATAGTGCAAAATGAATCGGTGGCACAATAGCTAGGGCAACGTCCACATTGAGTTTTTCCCTCTACAAGGACACGACATTGACAAGTAGTATTATTAACACATTCTACACGAAATACGCAAGATTTTTGTCCTCCTACACATCCACTATCACATCTTTGAACTGGAAATTCTAATTGGCGATTTTCAGTAGTATATAATGTTATAGGTCTCGTATTAAATAAATCACATATATCCTTTTCACCAAGGACATCTCTACAACAACCCTCTTGTAATTCACTACTAACGGCTTCCCTTTGTAACCTGTCAATTTTTTGTAAAGTTTCTCTAATGTCACAACAATTGCTATTATTATTGTAACAATAATCTTCAAAAAACATCTTTATTTTCTCCTTTCATTTTAAGATATTCTCTATTAAGCTTTTGAAACATCATTTAAACCTATTATTAGAATATTTATATCAAAAAGTGTAACAATTAAGAGACAAATGCATATAATAATTCCCTTTGTTAAAATAATAATTACTGTTTAAGTCCAATTAGAAACTGATAAAATTTGTTTACTTTAAAATTAATTATGATAAAATTAATGTTATAGGGAGTTTTTATAATGAAAGTATTTATAATATGCAGTAAATCATTTTATGAATTTATATCACCAATTCAAGCTAGATTGGAACATGTAGTATACTAAGTAAAAATAATTTAAATGGGGGATATTATGTTAAAAGCCTATCTTGCTGGTCCTGATATCGTAAGGAAAAATGCAATAGAATATTGTAATCAACAAAAAGAAATATGTAGAAAGTATGGAATAATCCCATTACATCCAATTGATAATCCACAGGCATCTTCTGCTGACATTATTGCTCGTGCAGATATTAAAACTATTACAGAAGCAGATATTATCATCGCTAATTTTAATCCATATGCTGGTATGTTAGTAGATGACGGAACAGCTTTTGAGTGTGGGTATGCTCATGCACTTGGCAAGAGATTTTATGGTTATCTTAGCGATAGCAGATTTTATGAAGAAAAAGTTGCCACTAGCCCAAATTTTGAAGAATTTGAAGTTAAGGCAATCAAGCAATATGTTAATTTAATGCTACAACAATCTGCCTATAAAATAATTATTGGTAGCTTTGAAGACTGTGTTAAACAAGTGGCACTAGATTATGGAATAGATCTTCCAAAAGAGTATGTAAAAAAACCATCATAAAAAAGAAATTGAATCAATAACTTAAGAGAAAAAGAGTATTAAAGTTAAGGATTTTGCTATTTTTTTAATATTGTGCTATAATACGTACTTACCAAAGGAGGGATTGGAATGGATAATGGATATGGTGCCCAACAAATGAATTTTTTAGTTAATAGGCTGGCTTCAATGGATAGAGAAGGGGCTCTACCAGATCTAATCAATGCACTAAATTATAATAGTATGATGATAGCTTTACAACAGGGGCTTATATCTAAAGAAGAGGTACAATATTCAGAACTTTTTCAGTGTAGAGAGACAGATCGTAAAAGAGTTAAAAGAAGGTAATTTATACTTATAACAATCTTAATTCAGTTGACACAAGTATTTCAGAATTAATCACTATATTTAGTGATTTTTTTCTTTTATAAGAAGGAATTTGATCTTTATATGTAGTATAATATTTATAGAAGGTGATGTCATGGAAAGTAATAAATTAGCTCTTTTTGAAGAAAAACAAATTAGAAAAGTTTGGAAGAGCAATAGGTGGTATTTCAGTATTTTGGATGTTGTTTCAGCACTTATTGATTCAAAGGACCCAAAACAGTATATAAAGAAAATAAAGTTAAGAGATATTGAAATAAATAACAATTGGGGTACAATTTGTACCCTGCTTGAAACAATTGCATTAGATGGAAAAAAAAGAAAGATTCAAATGTCTGATACAGAAGGTATTTTAAGAATTATTCAATCGATACCATCGCCTAAAGCAGAACCATTTAAAAAATGGCTAGCCCAAGTAGGTAGCGAGCGAATAGCAGAAATTAACGATCCAGAATTGGCTATGAATCGGATGAAGGAATTATATGAGAAAAAAGGGTATTCTAAATCATGGATTGAGCAAAGGGAAAGAGGTATTGCTACAAGACAGAATTTAACTGACGAATGGAAAGAACGTGGTGTAAAACAAAGTAAAGACTATGCCATTCTTACTAATGAAATATATAAATCAGGATTTGGAATTAATGCCAAACGATATAGAAGTATTAAAGGTATCCATGAGAGTAGGAATTTAAGAGATTCAATGACTAATATTGAATTGGCATTAACTAATTTAGGGGAAGCTTCAGCAGTTGAAATACATAATAAAAATAATTCAATGGGAATTAATAAATTAAAACGAGATGTGAAGGAAGCAGGAGATGTCATCAAAAGCGCTCGCCAAACACTAGAAAATAAACTCAGTAGTAGTGTCGTGACAAGTCAAAATTACTTGGAATTGACGCCAAAAGAAGAATTTATTGAAAATAAATAATTTATCTAGAATAAAAAATATATTTGTGATAGAATAAAATTAAAGATAGGTGATATTATGAAAAAAAATGAATCAGTTAAAAATTATACCAGGATAACGATAATTTTTATTATGACCATTCTTTTTGCTTTAGTAGTAAGAACTATTTATCATAATAGTAATGAATACAAGTATCAAACTTCGATTTTGCACGACATTATTAAAGAAGCAAAAGCCGATAATATCTATAATTACCTGACCGAAAACGATAATTCTTTGGTTTATATCTGTGCTTCTAATAATAAGATTTGCCGAAGTCTAGACGAAGAATTAGAAGATTATATTGCACAAGTCAATGGCTTAGCTAGAGAAATGGTCTATTTAAATATTAGAGAAGTTGTTAATAAAAAGAACTTTTTAAATGATTTTTCTACTAAATACAAAATTACTAGTAAAATATCATCATATCCAACTTTTGTTTTATTTAGAGATGGCAAAGTTGAGAAGGTTGTTATCAATAAAGATCAGGATATTATGCTCAATAATTTAAAAAGTTTAGTTGAAAAGTATGATTTAGGTGAGTAAGCTTGAATCATATTGTTTTATTTGAACCAGAAATACCTGAAAATACAGGAAATATTATGCGTACTTGTGTAGCAACCAATACTCGCCTTCATCTCATTAAACCACTGGGTTTTTCTTTAAGTGAGAAGGCTTTAAAAAGAAGTGGTGTCAACTATATCGATAAGCTAGATTATTATGTTTATGAGGACTTCGAAGACTTTAAAAGCAAAAATCACGGTACTTATTACTACTTTACTAGATATGGTCATAAACCACATACTAGTTTTGATTATTCTAACTCCAAGGAAGATATTTACTTAATTTTTGGAAAAGAGTCAACGGGAATTCCTAAAGAAATTCTAAGACAGGATCTAGATCATTGTATGAGAATTCCGATGACCGATAATGTCAGAAGTTTAAATCTTTCCAATTGCTGTGCCATTGTCATTTATGAAGTTTTAAGACAACAAAATTACAATGATTTATTAAGAGAAGAACCACATAAAGATAAAGATTATATTATCAAAGATTAAAAAAGAATTAGATCAACTAATTCTTTTAATTTTTTATATATTCAAAAGTTTTAAACTTACTAATAATACTATCCTTAGAAGATCCACCATTAGTTATATGAGTCAGAATTCCTTCATCAACTCCTTTAGTAATAAAAGCTACAGTCGGTGTACCAGTATAAGCTACTATTTCTCTTAATGAATCTTTTTCATCATCCGATAAATTAGTTAAATTTATATAATAAGCTTTGACATCATACTCCTTTAGCACCTCTTTAAAAGTTGGAGTGAAAGCTTCACAAGCACTGCATCCTGTCTGACCAATATAAACGATGAAACTCTTTTTATCTTCGACCATTTTTTTGAATTTATCGTAGTTGATGCTTTTTAAATTACTTGAACTACAACCAACCACAGCTAATAAAATAATACTTATTAATAATAAAATTTTTTTCACTTCATCCACCTCTTAAATAATATATCATAATTCATCTTTTTAAACAATAAAATATTAAAATTAAAAATGTGAAAAGTTTTGTCAAATAGCTTGCAATTTCTTTCGTAATATACTTAAATTAAAATAGAGAGGGAAAAAGTGATAAATACCTAGTTTAGTCACTTTTTTCTTTGGAAATAAGGAGCAGTAGTATGGACAAAGAACAATTATTACAATTAAAAGAAGAGATTCAGAAACAAAGATCATTGCCATATTTGAGTAAAGTGCTGGAACTTGAAGAAACAGAAGTTTTAGGACTTGTTCATCGATTAAAAGAGCAAAAGTATAATATTTCAACCATGAGAAAAAATAATATAATCTATATTAAAGATTTTGGTGATGCTGGTTTAGAAATAGCTCAACCATTTTACTTATCAACCAATAAAAAAGAAGTAAAAATCGGAATTGTGTCGGATACTAGACTTTGTTCTATTTATCAACAATTATCCATTTTAAACGATATTTATAAGAAAGCTTTTGAATATGGTGTTACTGACATGTTTCATTGCGGTGATATTAGTGAAGGAATATATTCGGGTAAAAGTGAACTGTATAATGAATCGTTATTTCTTCATGGTGAATATGAACAAGGTAGATACATTGCTGAAAACTATCCTTATGTTAAGTCAATAACTACCCATTTTATTACAGGAGATCATGATTACAGTCATGTTAAATTGGACAAAAGGGATATTGGTAAATCAATTTCTGTAGTTAGAGAAGACATGAATTATTTAGGTAAATTACGTAAAAGAATTATTGTCACTAATCTAGATGGTAAAGAATTATTTAATATTTTAATGGTTCATCCTAAAGGAAGAATACCATATACCATTTCCTATAAACCACAGCAATTTATTTCAGCTATGAGAAGTGAAGATAAGCCTAATTTATTATTTCATGGACAATGGTTACAAACTGAAAAACTAGAGTTTCAAGGAGTAAGAGAATATTCATCCCCAAGCGTTGTGGCTACAACACCAGAAATGATAGACAATATTTATCAGAATACTATCGGTTCATGGTTTATGACGATTTACCTAGATGATAAAGGAAATATTAGCCGAATCAAACCTCTTTTTAATCCTTATTACAAAACTATCGATCAGGATTATAAAAAAGCTAAAGTATTAAGGTTGGGTGATTAAAGATGAACAAAGAGTTGCGAAATATTGCAAAATATATTAAAGACAATACGCCAGTTAAAGCTTTATGTGAAAAACTAGAAATATCTGAAAACAAATTATATGGTATTATTGAACTCATGATATTGGATGGAATTGATATTGATATTGTTACCGAAAACGGAGTTCCAACTATCAAAAGAAAATTAATTTATCGAACCGATAAAAATATTAAGGAAAGTTTTTCTTCCTCAGAACTAGAATTAATTAGTTTATGTGTTGTGTCTGACACGCATTTAGGGGTTAAAACCCAGCAATTAACTCTTTTAAATCAAGTTTATGAAGAAGCACATCGCCGTGGTATTAAAACCTTCCTTCATTGTGGAGATTTATTAGAAGGTGACTATCGTGATAAAAGGAAAGCTCACCCCTATCAAGTGTTTTTGCAAGGTTTTGATCAACAAGTCGAATATGCTGCTGAAATGTATCCACAAATAGATGGTTGTAATACTTATTTTATTCAAGGAAGTCATGATGAAACTCACTTTATAAATGGGGGTGCAACACCAGGATTATGGCTTAGTAAGCAAAGAAGTGATATGCATCATCTTGGAAATACTAGAGCTTTTTTCTATGCCGGTACAAAGGAAAATGTCAAAATTGAAATGTTTCATCCTGGTAAAGGATCGGCTAAAGCCTATTCTTATAATTCCCAAGAAAAAACTAATAAAATGGATTCTGGTTACAAACCAAAGGTTTTATTGACAGGACATTATCATAAGTGCTTTTATATGTTTTATCGAAATGTTCATTCATTTCTAATTCCATGTTTTATGGACAAAAGTGGTTTTATGATTGAAAATGATTTGGTAAATACAATTGGAGCTTATTTTATCGATCTTTATGTTAATAATAAAGGTGAAGTACAGTTTATTAGTCCAGAAGAATATCTTTTTAAGCCTAAAGACTATATTGAAGACGATTACAAGAAATGTAAGAAGTTAGTTATTAAATAAATTTATTAAAGTTACAGATCAAATATCAGGTTATTTAGCTTGATATTTTTTTGTTAACTAAACATTATAATTGTTAGTTAAATCTAAAGATTCATATATTATGATAAGGAGGCGATAAAATGGCAGTTATAGAGAATAGTTCCTCTATCGAATATGAATATAAAATTGATCCAAATCTTCCAGCTGAAACAGGGGATTCACTCAGTAATACGACATCAACTAATTTAATTCTTGGCGAGTTAGGAATGGTTAAGAGTGTCGATAAAAATTATGCTACCATTGGTGATATTTTAACTTACACAGTTACTTTGAGTAACATTGGTAACATTTTACTTACCAATATTGTCTTTAAAGATATCATACCAAGTGGTGCAACCTTTGTGACAGGAAGTGTTACTGTCGATTCAGTTTCACAGCCAACCTATAATCCCAATACGGGGTTTGATGTTGGTAGTTTAATTATTTTACAAAATAGAGTTATTTCTTTCCAAGTTGAAGTAACTTCTTTACCAGATCCTAATACGATCATCAATAAAGCAACTACTACTTTCAATTATTTAGTAATTGTACCAATTGATGGAAGTGCTGAAAGTAATACTGTAACTACGACAATTAATGTAACAGATCTATCGTTAGTCAAATCAGCCAATGTAACTGATGTCAAGCCAGGAGATACTTTAATATATACGACAGTCATTACCAATAATGGTAATATTGATGCCACCGATATTGAATTCATCGATTTAGTCCCTAGCGAATTAACATTTGTCACAGGAAGTGTCACCATCAATTCAGTATCACAACCAACCTATGATCCAAATGTTGGATTCAGTTTAGGTACATTGTCACCTAATAGTAGTATTACCGTTGTCTTTGAAACAACCGTCAATTAATGATTATTAACAATCACAGTAAAATAATTTATTCATTAGGTGATGAGAAAAATATTCTAAAGAAAAGCAACATCGTCAAAGTCCAACTAATCAATCCAATTATCATGTTCATAATATGTCAAAAGGAATGTCAAGTTATTGTCAAGATTAAAAATAATAGTGGTGTAAAAATTACTGATCTTGTCTATCAAATATGTTCGCTTCGTTTCGAAGAAGAAATTATTTATCAGATTATTACTAAAAATAGTTTTGAGATAAGGAAATCAAATTATCGAATATATTTAGGAAGTCTAGAAAATACTGACTTTATTATCTTAAAGTACCAAATAAAAGACAATTATTTAAAAAGGCAATCAATACTTTCTTATGATATAAAAATCAATCATCGAATTAATCGCCTGTACATTACTAATAGGACGATGTTTGCAACTATTTAGATAGAAAGGAGGAGATATGAAAAAGTATAAAATCTGTGTGTACGCTATTTGTAAAAATGAAGAGAAGTTTGTCGATCGTTGGATGGATTCTGTTAGCGAAGCCGATAAAGTTATTGTCTTAGATACTGGTTCTACTGATAGTACTGTGGATAAATTAATTGCAAGAGGAGCTAAAGTTACGGTTGAAGAAATAAAACCATGGCGATTTGATATCGCGAGAAATAAATCTTTAGATTTAGTACCCAAAGATGCCGATATTTGCGTCTGTATCGATATTGATGAGGTTTTAAACAAAGGTTGGCGAAAAAAGTTAGAAGAATTATGGGAACCTGATTTAAACCAATTGTTATATATTTATAACTGGTCTTTTGATCAATATGGAAAACCAGCAGTCAGTTTCTATTATGAAAAGATTCATGATCGACATAATTATGTTTGGCATCACCCCGTTCATGAAGTTTTAAAGTATATCGGTAAAGAAACGGAAAAGAAAAAGACCACTGATGATATTATCTTAAGTCACTATCCAGATAGTTCCAAGTCACGTTCACAGTATTTATCGTTACTAGAGTTATCTGTCAAGGAAGATTCTGAAGATGATCGTAATACTCATTATCTAGGAAGAGAGTATATGTATAATAGTAGGTGGCAAGAAGCGATTGACACTTTGCATAAACACTTAAATTTAAAGAGGGCAACCTGGAAAGCTGAAAGAGCTGCTTCAATGCGTTATATGGGAAGATGCTACAAAGCATTAGGGTACTTAGAAGAAGCACGATTATGGTTTGGTAAAGCTATTACCGAATGCCCTGAAGTAAGAGAAGGACTTGTTGAACTTGGTACTTTTGAATATGAGCAAGGAAATTACGGTAGTGCAGTTTATCTATTAAAAAATGCTCTGACTATTAAAGAAAAAAGTAAGAGTTACATAAATGAGAGTTTTTGCTGGGACAGTACAATTTATGATATCTTGTCGGTATGCTGCTATAACCTAGAGTTATACGAAGAGTCATACGGTTATGTCTGTAAAGCACTTAAAATGAATCCAAAAGATCAAAGAATTAAAAATAATAAAAAAATGATCTCAGAAAAAGCTAATTTAAAATAAAAAAAACATCTTTATAAGGTGAACAGTAGTTCTCGTTATAAGATGTTTTTATTATGCTTAAGCTATATTAACACCAGCACTTGCATAACCGGTAAGGGTATTAAGTAATGATACACCATCTGAGGTTATAGTAAATACCAATAAAAGTCTAGTTCCAGCTGTTACTGAGATGTTCAATCCTGTTGTAATTCCAGAAGCAATATCTCCTATATTAATGATTCCACCGAAACTAGGTGCTAAAGTAACAACCGCAGTAGGGATTGGTGTAAAGATATTATCTGGTGTAGTAGATCTATATAGTTGAGCTGTTACAGTTATATCAGTTCCAATTAGTGTTAAACCAAGTACAACGCTAAAGTAAGCTGCCATATCTGTAATTGTTCCATCTCTTGGTACAGAGAAAGCTAAATTAGCTAATAATCCCACTGAACCAGTTAAATCAATTGTAGCGCCTAAAAGAGTAGGTAATACAGTACTGTTACCAAATCCTACAATAGCAGGAAGGCCAGCTAATCCTAAAGCTATACTGGTAGGTGCGACAGGTAATCCTGATGCAAATGGAATTATCGCTCCGTCACTAGCAGCTCCGGTAGGTCCAGTTGGTCCTGTTGCACCAGTAGTTCCAGTACTACCTGTAGGTCCAGTTGGTCCTGTTGCACCGGTTGTACCAGCAGATCCCGTAGGCCCAGTTGGTCCTGTTGCACCAGTAGTTCCAGCACTACCTGTAGGTCCGGTTGGACCAGTAGCGCCAGTTATACCAGCAGATCCCGTAGGTCCAGTTGGTCCTGTTGCGCCAGTTGTACCAGCAGATCCCGTAGGTCCAGTTGGTCCTGTTGCGCCAGTTGTACCAGCAGATCCCGTAGG
>CAZBQC010000026.1:0-2554 GCA_964494015.1 uncultured Muribaculaceae bacterium | reverse complement strand
GCGCCAGTTGTACCAGCAGATCCCGTAGGCCCAGTTGGTCCTGTTGCGCCAGTTGTACCAGCAGATCCCGTAGGTCCAGTTGGACCAGTAGCGCCAGTTGTACCAGCAGATCCCGTAGGCCCAGTTGGTCCTGTTGCGCCAGTTGTACCAGCACTACCTGTAGGTCCGGTTGGACCAGTAGCACCAGTTATACCAGTAGATCCCGTGGGTCCAGTTGGTCCTGTTGCACCAGTAGTTCCAGCACTACCTGTAGGTCCGGTTGGACCAGTAGCACCGGTTGGACCACCAGATGGTCCTGTCGGTCCAGTAGGCCCGGTTGGTCCTAAATAGATGCGTGGACATATACATCTGTTTTTCTTTTCATCACAATTATTATCTAAATCCATAAAATCCTCCTTTCTTCTAATAATAATGTATGGTTTATACCGATATTAGAAACAACTCTCTTCTCATATATTAAGAAGAAATTTAAGCATTTATTATAAATCTGATGTAAGTATCATAAGTTCTTTTTTCTAATACTTAAAAATATAATTTACTGGTGAATTGATATGTTTTTTAAAAAAATAGATATTCGTATTAGATTAATACTAGTTATAATGTTTGTTTTGTTCCTTTTTATTATCTTAAGAGTAATGTATATTCAGCTAGTCGATTATGAAAAATTATCTAAACTTGCTAATAGTTTATGGAACAGAGAACTTCCAATTGAAGCTAATCGGGGTCTAATACTTGATCGAAATGGAGTTATTCTGGCAGATAATGTCACGACAACTAGTTTAGTTTTAGTACCAAATCAAATTAAAAATAAAAATGAGGTAGCTGAAAAACTTGCTGAAATACTAAACATTGATAAAAAGGAAATGTTAAAACATGTTAGTAAGAACACTTCTATTGAAAGAGTGCATCCGGAAGGACGAAGGTTAAGTTATGAAATTGCTGATAAAATTGAAGCATTAGGATACGATGGGGTTTATCTGGTAAAAGAAGCTAAAAGGTATTATCCATATGGTGATACTTTGTCACATGTCTTGGGTTATGTCGGAATTGATAATCAGGGATTAGCAGGGATTGAATTAATGTATGAAGATTACTTGAAAGGAGAAGCTGGCTCAATTAAATACTTTAGCGATGCTAAAGGAAATAGATTGAATCTTACAGAAATTTATCAAAAACCTCAGAATGGGATGAACATTACCTTAACTATCGACTACAATATTCAACTTTCTTTAGAAAGAGAATTAGACAATGTTATATCGACGATGAATCCGGATATGGCCTTAGCTATTGTCATGGATCCAAATACAGGAGAAATTTTAGCAATGAGTAGTCGACCTAATTATGATCCCAATAATTATCAAAAATATTCGATGAGTGAACTAAGTAGAAATTTACCAATTTGGGCTTCGTTTGAACCGGGGTCTACTTTTAAAGTCATCACAGCATCAGCAGCTGTTAATGAAGGACTAGTTGATCTAGAAAAGGATACTTTTTATGATACTGGGAGTGTTACCATCGGAGGCAAAAGAATTGGTTGTTGGAAAGCTGGGGGGCACGGTCATCAAACATTCTTGCAAGTAATAGAGAATTCCTGCAATCCGGGTTTTGTTAAATTAGGACAAATGCTAGGCAAAGAAAAATTATTTTCTTATCTCGATTTATTTGGTTTTGGTGAGAAGACTGGAATTGATTTAAATGGTGAAGGAACTGGAATTATCTTTGATTTAGACAAGGTAGGTGAACTAGAATTGGTAACGACAGCTTTCGGTCAGGGAGTTAGTGTCACTCCTATTCAACAGGTCAATGCGGTTTCAGCTGTCGTCAATGGTGGAACTCTTTATAAACCATACATCGTCAAAAGTATTTCCGAACCAGCTACCAATAGTCTGATAAAAAACTATGAAAAAGAGGAAATTCGAAAGACGATCAGTGAACAAACTTCTTCCATTATGCGTTATGCTTTAGAAAGTGTCGTTGCTCGTGGTGGTGGAAGATATGCTTACATCGATGGATATAGAGTTGGTGGCAAGACCGGAACTGCTCAAAAAGTAGCCAATGGCCGGTATTTAGTAAATAACTATATTATGTCTTTTTTAGCCACTGTTCCAGCCAATCATCCAGAAGCGGTTTTATATGTAGCGATCGATAACCCAAAAAATACAGCTATGTTATCCAGCTATACGACCGCACCGGTAGCAAGAAAAATTCTTTTAGATATTATTTCAGCTTTAAATATTCAAAAACAAGAAGATGGCATCGAAAAAAGCTATCAATGGTATGATCATCCTTTTTATGAAGTACCTAATGTTGTTGGCAAGAATGTTAAAGAAGCAACCAAAGAATTAAAAAATTTTGCCGTCGAATATGCTGGTAGTGGTAGTAAAGTTATCGAGCAATCTCCTGAAGCTGGAGAAAGACTAGCCGAAGGTTCAAAAGTTAGATTATTACTCGGTGATTAATGTAAAATAATGTATAGATAGACAAATTTCTCTAATTTTAGGTAGTAAAATATAGTATAATTTAATCAAACAGGAGTTGATATCATGTATTTAAT
>CAZBQC010000025.1:0-14040 GCA_964494015.1 uncultured Muribaculaceae bacterium | reverse complement strand
ATTAATAATTTACAAACATATACTTATAAATTAAAACTTATTATATTTTGTTATAATAAATTTAATAGATTTAAGCTCCAAGTTTGGCGCTTTTCGAGGCTCCTTGGAGCCTCGCAATATACTGCAAAAACATTGTTTTACTGTTTAATTATATACGGTTCAGATACACTACCTGTTCCTCCAGTAATCATGATACTGGATTTTAGATTCACAACTGGGCGGACGCCGCGGGAGTCCATCGCGTCGTTGTTGCTAGCGTAGCCATTAGCGTGCACAGTACGCACAAGCCACGAGTAAGAAGCATATCCGTTTAGCGACCAGTAGTAGCTCTTATTATACATGAAGTTTCTTCCTCGGCATTGATATTGATAATCGGTTGTACAATTACTTTGTAAGCCGGCATTTAAATACTCTTCTAAGTATGGTAAACGAACATACTGATTTCGCAAAGGATTGACTGCTGAAAAGGTTCCAGTTCGGCCTGCTAAATCACATGTATCTTTTACAACTGTACTACTGCCATATGATGATAAGTTTATTCCTACATAATTGTTAACCTTATTTAAACACACATCTATTGGCTGCAGTAGATAGTAATAATTCTTGAAAGGAGCTGTGTTTTGATATCCGGTTGCTCCATAAACTCTTGTGTACATTAAACTATTACCTCGATAAGCATTTGTAAGTAAATCATTATATCCATATGTGTTAGGCTGAGTTGTATGATCTAAATTAGGGGTATTGTCAAATGCTTGATTGGTCGGTATAGATCGATCTCGTACTATCGTGATACTTCCATCACTATTGACAGATATTATTCTCCAACATGGATTATCACTATAGTTATTGGTACATGATCCGCCACTCTCCCATGGTACTTTAACATAGTTATTAATATCAGTAGTTATATTATATGAATCACTCGCATACTGATCATTATCTAGATTACCTGTCCCTGAAGAGTTAGTGATGGTTACTCCACCTCGATAGATGTATTTAGTACCCCATTGGTATAAACCTCCTGTTGCTGGTGGTGTTCCGTATGCAACATCACCTATCTTACTGGCTATTAAAATCGGTTTTAGTCTTTGAGAATTAGGTCCTTCTTCAACGACTGTTCCACTATCCATTGTAGCTTCAACAATCGTTAAGCCTTGAAAGCTTCCTTTTCCAACTAGTTCGACACTGATATTGGATTTCTCTCCTTCGTAAAAGATATTTGCCTTACATATTTCATAATTATTAGGGTTTAATCCATAATCATTGGTTAAACAATCGATCGTATTTGATGAATCTCCTGTCGATAATAAATACTCTCTTACTTGTTTAGCTACCAGCATAGCACTGCTCTTAAAGGAGTTCATCTTTGAATTTCTGATTACTCCAGAGACAGCCATTATAGCTATCACCATGATGATACCAAGAACGACAATGACGGCTAGTAATTCTATTAAGGTAAATCCCTTTTTATTTTTCATTTTTAACACCATCTTCCACTTCTATTATAAAATTAAAATGCCGGTAACGCAAGTACCTTATTTATTTTTTTAGATTTTTATACAATTAATGGGATGATTACATTATGATCAAATTAAATATTGAATATCTTTTAAAGAAAAACAATAAAAGCAAATATTGGCTATGTCAACGAATGAACATTACCTATCGAAATATTAATAGAATTATCCGCGGTGAAACAACGATGATTTCATTCAAATACATAGAAGATTTTTGTAAGAACTTAAATTGTACTCCAGGAGAATTAATTGCTATTATCAAAGATTAATAATATATTTATAATTAGACCTAATAAATGTTTTATTGTGTCTAAAGCTTTTCTACTTAAAATATTCTAAATCTTAATGATATAGAATATTTTAATCTAAATACTTGGATATTAATTATACTTTCAAACAAATTTACTAGTATGATTAACAGTATTTATTTTTTTGCTTTTTTTACAAAGCAGGAATAAAACTTGTTTTGATAAGCTTCTTAATAAATGTTTAATACTCACATTTATTCTTCAGTTTTTATCAAAGTTGGGCGGACGCCGTTGGAGTTCATCGCGTTGTTGTTGTTAGCGTTGCCATTAGCGTTCACATTACGCACATTCCACGAGTTAGAAGCATTAGTTTTATCCCTTATATCAACACCTTTCGATGCTAATACCTTTTTCATCAAATTTCGACAATTACCGAAACCTAAATGACCTTTATAACTAGCCAGTAAAACTTCTAATTTTTGATTTTCTTTTTTGGCTAAAGCCTTTTTTATTTTTCTCTTAAAACGTTTTTTAGTATCATTCTTAACTTTTAATATCAATTTATTTCGATTAGTGATAATAAACCTAAATCCTAAAAATTCTAAACCATTTTTAATATGAATAATTTTGCTTTTGCTATTTAGCGATAAGTCATATTCTTGTTTCAATTTATCTTTAATTACTTCAAAAACTTTCTTTAAATACTCTTTATCCGAATGAATCAAGACAAAATCATCCATATACCTAATGTAATGTTTGATATGTAGTTCTCTTTTAATATAATGATCTAGATCATTCAAGTAAAAAACTGCTAAAATCTGACTAGTAGTATTACCAATTGGCAAGCCCTTTCCATAATTGTATTCTGGTATTTTATTTATCTCATTTCTCTTATTTGGGTATCTGATAATCTCTTTATTTTTTAATTCCCTTACCCTATTATTAATATAACTATCATTAGTAGTTTCTAGGATTTTTTTAATGATTTCAATAGCATCTTGATCTTTTATGGAATTTTCCAATTTCTTGAGTAAAATTTCATGATTGATATTGTAAAAATACTTAGTAATGTCGCATTTTAAAACGTAGAATTCATTGTTTTGATGTTTTGCTTCGTTTAGATACTTTTTAATTAACTTTATACCATAATGTGTCCCCTTTTTTACTCTTGTTGCCACATTGCTATCCAACAATTTACGATCTAATGAATCAACTAATATATATTTAGCAACTAATTGGTTTATAATCTTATCTCTAATCGTTTGTCGCATGATTATTCTATATTTGGGGGACCTAAGCAGAAATAAACTATAACGACTAAAAGTAATCTTTTTCTCATTTATCATTTCCTTAATGGTAGTAATCTGTTCAATGAAAAAATCTTCAAATTGCTCCAGTCGATATTTATTTTTTGTATTAATCCTTACCTGTTTTCGATAAATATCAATAATATGATCAAGATTATTTATTTTCGAGTAAACATTCTTTATTCTTTTCATCACTCTTTATCCAGGCCCTAATCAAAATATTGATATTAGTCAGATGCTTGCCAATCGTCAATAGTTGCTTTTTCGTAATGGCTTTTTTATCATAAGAAGTATTGATCATAAAATCTAGCAATTTGATTTTAGTAATCATTTCCTTTTGAAAATAAAGTCTTTTTTCATTCCTATCTTCATTATTAGCCTGATAAGATAATTCTAGTAAGCTATAAATCAATTCTTTGATTTTAATCTTTATTTCAAGTTCTTTAGTTGGATAATTTATTAAAAGTTTATCAAAATAGAGATAAGTTTTTTTAATATTGGTTATAATTAACAATTCTTTCACAGTATTTCTTCAATCAAAACTAATTTTTCATCAATTTCCCTAGTAATTATATAAAATTTTAGTTTGTCCTTGATGTTTTCAATTCTTTTTTTATATTCATAGATTTTTTTACATTCTACTAACAATTGATTATACCTTAATATATAATCTTTAGGTTTAAAAGAATAGATGATTTTTTTGTCTATTATTAAATAGGCGAATTTCTCCAACTCTAAAATTCTTTTAATTCTCTCCAAGATTGTTTCTGGAAAAGCTACTTTATTTTTTATTATCTGATAATCAAAATAGTAGTTAATTATATAACCATCATCTCCATAAACATAATAAAATTTCCCACATTTTATTAAAATCAAATATTCACGATATTCTTGTTTATATTTTAAATATTCATTCATTTTTTATATTCTCTCCAATTCCTAAAGCATAGGCAAATCTAGTAATAGCTACATTTTTATCTCTAAAATACTTAGATAATGAAACATTCAATTTTTCACATATTGATTCTGAAGTAATTTTTACCTTGTCAATATATAAGTAATAGATGATAATTCTTTCCTCTTTAGATAATTTATTAAAAGCATTTATAACATAATTTATATATTTTATTCTTTCAATTATGGCTGATTCATCTAGTATTATATAGTCTAACGACAATTCTTCCTTTTTAATATATTTAAAAATATATTCCTCCTTTACAATGTAATTACCAATTTCACCAATTGATAATAAATAATAATCAAAGTTCTTTAGTATTACCTCGACCCACTTTCTTATTTTAACTACTGTCACAATAATTCACCTATTATAAGAATAACATTAATAGGCAAAAAATTAATTTCAAATTTCTTTCAAAAAAATCTCAGAATTATTTCAAAATTTAAATAATTCTGCTAAAAAAAGAAACATCGTAAATATGTTTCCACTAAAAGTAGTTATTTTATAGATGTTTTTTTATTTTTTCGATGATTTCTTCGTATTTAATCTTATCTATCTCTTCAGCTTTTCTCAATTTAAATTCCACTAAATTATCATTGATGTTTTTACCAATTGTGATTCTAATTGGAATACCAATCAAATCCATATCGTTGAACTTGACACCAATTGACACTTCTCGATCATCTAAAATAGTATCAATTTGCTGACGATTTAATTTTTCATATAACTCTTCAGCTTTTTTAAGAGCTAAACTATCCTTCATATTGGCAACGACAATGGCTACTTTAAAAGGTGAAATATTAATTGGCCAAACGATCCCTTTTTCATCATGATTCTGTTCGACGATAGCGGCAATAATTCGTTCGATACCGATGCCGTAACTACCCATAAAAACCGGAATCAGCTGATTACTATTATTCAAATAATTTAAATCCAAACTTAGAGAGTATTTTGTTCCTAGTTTGAAAATGTTACCTACTTCAATACCTTTTTTAAAAGATAAATGATGACCACAAACTGGGCATAAATCGCCTTCCTGAACATTGACAATATCACTAATCAATAATGGTTTAAAGTCCTTAATATTAACATTTTTAAAGTGATAATCTTTAATATTTGCACCGACAATAAAGTTTTGCATATTGGCTATTTCATTGTCCATGATGATAGGAAGATTTAAACCAACTGGTCCAATAAAACCGATTGGAAGGTTAATTTCTTTCGAAATCTCCTCCTCAGTAGCAATGTTTATCTCTTTAGCATCCAATAATTTTTGTAACTTTACTTCATTAAGCTCACGATTCCCTCTTACTAAACAAACATAAAGTTGATGATCGATACTATAAATCAAAGTTTTAACAAACTTCTTGGCTTCCTCCTGTAAAAAATTAGCGACCTCATCGATAGTTCTACTATTTGGAGTATAGACTTTTTCTATTTTCCTTATTTTTTCTTCTTTAGTGTCTTTTAATAAAACACATTTGCTAACTTCTAGATTAGAAGCATACTGACATTTTTCACATAAAACAATCGTATCTTCACCAATATCGGTTATCGCTTGAAATTCTTCAGATAACAAGCCTCCCATGACTCCAGTGTCAGCTTTGACGACGACATAATTTAACCCAACTTCAGTGAAGATATCATTATAGGCATCAGCCATTTTTTGATAAGATTTAGTACCCTCTTCCTCATTAAGATCAAAACTATAGGCATCCTTCATCGTAAATTCACGAATACGGATTAAACCAAGGCGAGGTCTTATTTCATCTCGATATTTGTTGCCAATTTGATATAAAATGTAAGGAAAATCTTTATACGATTTTGCCTTGTTCATAGCAGCCAAAGCAAAAAACTCCTCGTGAGTGGGACCAAGAGCATAATGACGGTTATAACGGTCATCTAATTTGAAAATACTGCTTCCAAAAACAGTTTTTCGACCTGATTTTTCAAAAATCTCAATCGGCAATAAAAGCGGCATTGAAACTTCTAAAGCTCCTTTTAAGTTCATATGTTTTCGAACAATATCGTTAACATTATTGGCTACTCTTTGTCCAAGTGGCAATTTCATATAAATTCCATTACTGACCTTCTTAAACATTCCACTTCTAACTAATAAATTGCCACTGATACTTTCCTCATCTTTAATATTTTCTCTTATTGTATAAAAAAAGTCTTGACTAAGTTTCATTTCCCACCTCTTATTTAAAATATCTTTTTACATCATTATATTGATTTAAAGCAATAATAGACGATAGTTTGAACGATTAATTTTATCGATGTAGCCCAATTCTTTCTTTCATTTGTTCATATTTGGCTTTTGCTTGGACTAAAGTTTCCGCTAAACCTTTGTCCAAAATATCATCTAATTCTTTACTGTCGATTAACTGATAGTATCGATCCTGAATCTTTTTAATTTCCCTCATAACTATTTCAGCTACACTTTTCTTAAAATCACGATAAGAATAATCCTGATACCTAGTTTCTAATTCAGGGACACCGATGTTTTCTAGACTAGCCACAATATTCAATAAATTAGAAATCCCTGGTTTGTTAATTGGATCATACTTAACCTTATTATCCGAATCAGTCGTTGCCGACATAATTTTCTTCTCAATATCTTCTAATGAGTCCAATAGATTAATGACTCCCTTGGTATTCTCTTCCGATTTACTCATCTTTTTTGTCGGATCGACTAAATTCGTTATTTTAGTACCCTCTTTTTTGATAAATGGTTCTGGAACTTTAAAAGTTTCACCATATTTTTTGTTAAAACGAATGGCAATATCACGAGCAAGTTCCACATGCTGCTTTTGATCAATTCCAACGGGCACAATATCGGTATCGTAAGCTAAAATATCCGCAGCCATTAACACCGGATAAGTTAAGAGTCCACTAGTAAAATTGGCATTTTTTCTACTTTTATCTTTAAATTGAGTCATCCTACTTAATTCCCCATAGTAAGTGTTGCATTCTAGAATCCAAGAAATATTAGCATGATAAATATTTTCCGACTGAATAAAAATTTTATTTTTATTCTTATCAATACCACATGCTAAATACAAAGCCACGAGACGGCGAATATTTTGAGTTAACTCTCCCTTTTCTTGCGGAATAGTAATGGCATGCATATCGGCGATAAAAATATAAGAATCGTAACTATCTTGATATTCTACCATCTGCTTGATAGCTCCAATATAGTTACCTAAAGTAATTGTACCACTAGGTGTTATTCCTGTTAACATTCTTTTCATAACAAACTCCCATCGTTACTCTAATTGTATCATCATCACTATTAGTAGTCAATTTATTAGCTAATATTTTCTCTTTGGTGGAACTATGGTCTTAACTAAACCTTCTATTTCATCAATCGTTTTTTTGTCATCAGATTTAACTACTTTTATAGGAAATATTTTGCTTATTTTGGCTCGTAATTGTAATAACTTTCCGTTATGATCATATATTACTATACATTCATTACCTAAAAGGTTCTTGA
Source organism: uncultured Muribaculaceae bacterium (assembly GCA_964494015.1). Classification (GTDB taxonomy): domain Bacteria; phylum Bacillota_I; class Bacilli_A; order RF39; family UBA660; genus CAZBQC01. Next base: position 6,514 of record CAZBQC010000025.1, on the reverse strand, counting down.
AACATTCACATGAGTCATGAAGAGGTACTTTCTTAAAATCATCGTATGATGATCGCTCGAATATTTCTTCAATTCCCATATAAACTTCTTTTCCATTTCAAATAAAAAAAAACAGATACTTTTCCATAGCATTTTTAACAGCGACTACTTTGGACATTGTGAGCATATTAAGTCGCTCAATTTACATAACCATTATATCATCTTTTTTAGAAAAAGTAGTATAACCTACTTGTTTTTTTCTTTCTTACTAGCCCTAATTAAATGAGAATATCTTTCTGGCATATGTTGTAACATGATATCAGTTGATTGTTTGTCAGATAAATTTGGATTTGCTAATCTAAGATTTATTAAATCAACAATTATTTCTGAAAGATATGGATATGTTTTAGTTAATTTTTCTGGAACTTGTTGTTCAGAATAATCAAACATTGTATAAGTATCATGTGATTCTAATAAAATATATTTCCCATCGCCACCTTCAAGTGCAGTTTGAATATCATAACTACTTTCTAGTTCATCTTTATCATCTAAATCAGAAATTAATTTTTTGTTTTCTTTTGTTGCTATTAAACAAACATATTCTTTATCGGTATCAGTTTCCAATAATGGTACTCCAGTAGCTGTGAACATAGCGACATTTATTGATGTAGATTCTTCTTCTAATTCAAGATCAGTTTTTTGATATTCTTCCTCTTCAATAATAGCCAATGTGTCGGCAAGAAATTGAGTGGCAACATCAAAATCAAAAACACATAATCTATCTAAATAATTTTCTTTACTTTTAATTGAAGCCTTTTTAGATTTTATTTGTCCTTTTGTTTCAGTTCTATATAATTTGAATTGTTGCTTTTCATAATCATTTAGAGAGAAAAATCTTCTTATTCTTCCTTTTGATTTTGTTTTTAGATCATCTTGAATTGTTTCAACTTCGATTTGTTCTTGATCTATTGAATTTAGTATTTCCTCTAAACTTCTAAAATTTCTTTTTTCCATATTACATTTTCCCTTTTCGTATGTCTATATTATAGCATATCTTTGTATTTTTTAATAGTTCTACTAAGGAATTATAATTCAAAATCATCTCTACTATGATTTTTATCTTGTGGCTTTTCAATTTTTTGTTTTTCTTTAACTAATTGATTATGCTCGTGAGTAAATATACTTTGGTTTAGTATTAGTGAGATTATATATAAAGTTTATTTTACTTTTAATACCTTCTTAAATCTCTAGTTCTTTCCTAATAGTATTTACCATTTAAACCAATCCTTTCTGATGATTTTTCCTTTAACACGAAAAAATCAATCCATTTCTGAATTGACATTTATCTTACAACTGAACTATAAGTTCAATTGGATATTTACTGGTGCCAGTTAAATAAAGGTTGTTACCCCCTATCTCTTGATAAGACAATATTATTATATAATAAAAAGTTCAGTTTTGGAATACCTTAACTGAATCCTTGTTTTTATTTCAGTTGTTTTTTTAATTATGTTAACAAATTTCTATACATTTAAATTTATTAACTATTTCTTCTTTTATCTATCCAAGCCATTTTTTTAACTGAACTTAATGGCAAATTCATTTCTTCTGATTCAAAAAGTGGTGTTTGATTTTTTCCAAATGTTGAAACATATTGATTTATCTTTTCATTTCTATTACTACCAGAGTTTTCTTGTGCTAATAGAACAATATCATTAAATCCTGAAATTGTATTTCTAGCAATAGTTTTAATACCGCTAAATACTTCTTCAAAATCACCAAATACTTCACCTAAGAATCCCTGTGCCAAATCTGATGCTATTGCTTGATTTACACAATAGTTAAAAAGTTCTGTTGAACTAGTTATTGATTTTTGTTCGGGTTCTTTATCAAAATGATAATTAACAAAATATTCTTCTGGTTGATCAGTATGATGCATAAAACTAATTTGGGAATTATAATTTACACCCATATTAAAAGGCATAACCCAATCTGAATTAGGATAAGGTTTATTAGGAAAACCAATATCCATAAATCTGTAAGCCCCATCAGGTTTTTCCCCACCATCTCCTAGACAGTTCTCTGTTGATTTTGCTACATTCAGATTATCTCTCGACATATTAATATGATCCCATTTATGAATTTCGCCTTCTTCTTCAATTCTCATGCCAAATTCAGAGAATATAGGCGTACTAACGTTTACCGAATAGGTTTTATTACCTTTCCTCACTTTTATTAATGTTGTTTGGTGTCTACCATGGTCATCTACTTCTGCCTGATAAGATATTTTATTTCCATTATATTCAAAATCAGATTCTAATATAAAATCATTATGAACAGAATTATAACCCTTGCCAAACATTATATTACCACCATAATATTTTCTTGATTTAATAGTTGATACTTTATTTCCTTGTAAATCACTAATAACTAACTCTCCGTTTATTTCATCTACTCTTAATCCAATAGAATTAAATAATGGATTTATATGTTTAAAATCCTTTTTGTAATGTATTAAAGCAATTAATTCATTTAATTTTAAATTATTCATATCCAAAATCCCCCAAGTAATTTTATTGTATCATATTTTCAAAAATAATGAAACATTTACATTACACCATTTTTCAATAGAGTAAATACGCTTCTTATTGATTCACCATTTTTCACTCTGCTTATTGCTAACAGTTTTGTGTTTCTCTTATAAACTCCATTTTCTCTATTTATAAAGATACGTTCTCCATGTTTTTTATATAAATTAATACAATATTTTAATTTGCTTGCATCTATGTACTCATATCTTTCACATATATGGGACAATGATTTTCTTTCATATATATGTTCCTTACACATTTCTAGTTTTTCTGCATTCGTTATTCTCATTAAAAAACAGCTCCCTTCAGTTTGACTTGAAGTATGTATTTATTATACATACTTTTGTCCAACTTTTGGAGGCCATTTCACTCATATCTGGTGTCCTGTGAGAGATTCGAACTCCCGACCGATGCCTTAGAAGGGCATTGCTCTATCCAGCTGAGCTAACAGGACATTAACTCGAATTGACAAGATAGATTATACAACTTTTAATCAATTTATTCAAGTATATTTTAATTATTTTACTTTTATTGTAACACTTTTAATGATTTTGATACGACGAACAATAAATTTTATCTGGTCTTTCTCTTTCCAAAATAAAAAATCGTCAATTATTTGACGTCTTTTAATTTTATAGAAATATTATCCTTACCATTAACTTGAAAGACAACCTCTTGAACATTATAATTATCAAAAACAGAAGCTGAAATGCTGTACAATACTTCTTCTAAGATTTCATTTTGGTCATTAAAAATATTCTCATTAAAATTAAGAGTGATTTTATTATCATCTATTTTATAATTAAGTAAATTAGTATTGCTATTTAAATAACTCATCAGACTAGTTTCATAAATATAACTACTCGATAAATTCTCAATAATTACTTTGATACGATCTTTCGTATTATTGACATATTTAGTAACTGGAACATAATAAATATTATCACTTATTTCTGTAACATAGTACATGACGATCTTGTCAATATCTTTAGTTGTCGTCAGGTGATAAACTTTATTAATTCCAAAACTCTTGGTAATGACACTAGGAATTTTGATCTTGCTTTTTGGTAATTCCTCTAGTTTACCATTATTAATCGTAATACTTATCCCTTCGACTTTATCTAAAGCTGTCAAACTAAAAACTAAAGACTCAATCACTTTCTCCTCTAGAGAAATATCGACATTTAAAAGTTCTTGATTAAAATCAATATATAAAACATTATTATCATACCTAATTGTATTTACTTTTGTGTTTCTTGGAATTAAACCCTTTAAATTACTAGGAAATTTACTATTATTGACGTTTTTTAAGTTATTGATAATATCCTTGCTATTTTCCAAAATATCAGTGCCAGTTAAAGAAAGTTTGGCTTTAACTAAAAAATTATTAGTATTTAATAAATAAATATCGCTACTGTTGACACTAGTAACATATTCAATTTTAATTTTTTGATCAACAAGATTATCTTCTTTTTCTACTGGTAGAGAATAAATTGCTAACAAGATAAAGAAGAAAACAGTTGTAATTAAAATTTTTCTAATAATTCTCTTTTTTAACAAGAATATCACCTAATTAATTAATATGAAAAATCGTACTTTTTTAGTACGATTTATAATGATATTTCCTTTAGTTTTAAAAGTTCGACAACAGCAGCAGCACGACCTTTAACCCCTAGTTTTTGCATTGCATTGGAAATATGATTTCGAACTGTCTTCTCACTAATATTTAATATTAACGCTATATCTTTGGTCGTTTTATTTAAAACTAATAGTTCAAACACTTCTTTTTCTCTTGAAGTAAGTATTCCTTTACCCATTATATCACTCACTTTCTAAGTGGGCCTTATATTTTTACTCATATTATTCTATGTGTCCACTTAATAAAGTTGTAGGATTAAAACACAAAAAAAAGAAGAATTAGATTTCAAACTTAACTGAGATGTACATCTTTTCTGTAAATTCTTCCTGAAGTAGTTTCATTATTTCGACAGCAATGGCTGTGTTATGATCTTTGGATGCAACTACTACTTCAATATTTTTATTGTCTATTTTGATGAAACTCTCTAACTTTTTATTATCTTCTAGTTTCTTTTCTAATTTTTCTTCAGTAGTTTTTAATTTGGTTATATATTGTAACTGCTCATAAAGATTGTTTTTTTCTTCAATAGTTGTCGTCGTACTAGTTAATTTACTTTGAAGTTCGGTAATTGCCGTCTGCCTTTCTTCATCTAGATCTACTCTCATCGTCTCAAGGACTTCGTTTTTACTAGTTTCTTTTGTTTTATCTTCATCCTCTTCCTTATTGGTTTCATCGGTATTATTATAAGCATTGTTATTAGTAAGTAGAAGTTCGTTTGGCATCGTAATATAGTAAACACTAAGTACTAATATTAAACTAAAGAGCGTTAAAAACCATAATCCTTGCTTATTTATCATATTTTCACCTTTTCTACTATATTTTATTAACGACTAGATATTTTATTACAAAAAAATTAGACATCTTTCGTCTAATTTTTAGTTTTAAACAGATTATATTTTTATTTTGATTTAAACTATCTATATCGTTAAAGTAAATGGATTACTAGGTGTTCCGTCACCACCAGCTATTTTAACACTAGATTTAAGATATAAAGCTAATCTAGTTGAAAAAAGATTTGTTGAAGAAGTAGAAACTAAAGAAGAATAATTATTCAAATAAAAAACTAGGTTTTCAGAAGTTGGAGTAAGTAGGTAATAGTGAGTGGCAACTGAAATTCCTCCAGGATCAAGTTGAGTTGAAAACAGTTCGCCTAGTCTGATTAATCCAACTTTAGCAGTCGTTGATACCGATGTTTTGATACACGTATTTGTTAAGGTCCCACCACTCGTAAGCGGATTAACTGTCGCACAGATACTTTTTTTATAACTTGTCTTATTAGTTACTGCCCCTGAATACCAAGTACCTGTTTCAATCATATTTTTATCATTGACACTTAATGTGCTGTACCAACCAGTGCTTTCATTGTTTAAATATCCTCCCCAACAGTTAATTCCACAAGAAATAGATGTTGAATATAGAGAATTGACAAAAGCAAAGTTTTTTGTTAGTGGTGTACCACTTGATCTAATATAATCAATCTTTACAATTTTAGTGAGATTTCCATCAATTTTAACAATTCGATAATCTTCGTTATTGAATTTGACATATTCACCACTGTATCTGGTATTTATATTATTGTTTACTATATCTGCTTCTTGGTCATTATCTCCCGATAAACGATATGGATTATTAACTGTTCCATTTCCACCAGATATCAAAATATTTGCCTTTAAATTGATAGCTGGACGAATTGGATATGAATTATCATAAGTTTGATAAAAGACTGAACCGGTATCGGAAACTCCATTAGAACTATTTGAATTGTATGGGTTTATCAACCACCAGATATATGCAAAATTTAAGTATCCGTTAGCACCAGTGGTATTAGTGTATGACTTTGCATACTCATATCTGTTCAAAGACCCAACTGGTGCTGTTACCATGGTTGTATTAGGAGGCTTATTACCATTTACCATTTGAGTGGCATTCCATAAATAGTTAGTTACTATATATCCCGGATTTCTTAATGTTTCATAAAAATCTTCATTAAACCATTGATACATATAACTACCTTCATAAACAGCACTTTCCCCACTTCCACCATTTTCCACAGTGCCGTTTCGATAAATTGATGTCATTAAATTCTGAGTAATTATTTTAATTGACATTACTACTCCATCTGTCTTATTTAAGGCAACTATTCGCCACATCTTTCCACTGTACCAAAGATAATTATTTGGTTTGTAATTATTATCACTTGCTGTTCCTACAATGAAGGTTTGATCGGTATCGCCGGCTGGTGTATATAAGTTAGCTGATAAATCAGTGTTAATTTTCTCTAATATTGTTGGTGGCATGCTTTTAG
>CAZBQC010000024.1:0-15350 GCA_964494015.1 uncultured Muribaculaceae bacterium | reverse complement strand
AATATACTGATGGAGCTTTGACGGATGTCTTAATGTGGGCTTTTGTGATAGTGATAGGTGTTTTCTTGTATTATACAATCAGAATCTTTTTTGGAAAGAGGCGTTAACTAATAGCCTTTTTTATATTGATGTAATGTCCAACTGTTACCATAAGGATATTGATACTAGAACCAATTAATAGTCCGAATAAACCAATTTTAAAGAGACTTAGGATATAGATTAAAACAGTTTTGACAATAATCCCTCTTAGATTGTCAAACATCATTTCTTTGGCTTTACCTATCGATTGCAAAACGGAAGCAAGAGGTGACTGAACATAGTAAAGAAGAAAAATGGGAGCAATAGCACGAAGATAAATGGTACCATGATTGGTATTATAAATTAATTTTAAAAAAGTATGAGGAAAAATCATCAAGAGTGTGGTTACTGGTAAACCGATGGCTAAAGAAATTAAAATCGCTTGTTTTAATTTCTTTTTTACGTAGTTCAAATGGTGATTGACATAACTTTTGGAAATGACAGGAATCAAAGCACTGGAAATAGCTGCTGTAAAAAATCCCGGTAGTAAGAGTAGAGGCATGACATAACCCGTGACAATTCCATATTCAGTCATAATATAATTGCCAGTATAACCGATCTTTAAAAGGGTATAAGTTAAAATAATTGGTTCAAAAAAATAACCGATCGATCCAATTAGTCGCCCGCCAGTAGTAGGTAGAGCCGTGTCTAAAACATTGATAATATTTTGACGAGATGGTTTTAAGTCTTCTCTTTTTACTTTAATTCTTTTTGGTAAGAAGAAGAACAGAATTAATGAAGCTGATAATTCACTGACTAGATTGATTAAAACTAAAGCCGTGACGGCTATTTTTATCCCATAATTTAAAAGGGGAGGTATTAAAAAAATCATGATGATAAGCCTGGTAATTTGTTCGGTGATATTGCTGGTGACATGAGGTATCATCCTCTGTTTGCCGAAAAAGTAGCCTCTTAAAATACTCGACATACTGTCGAAGGGTAAAACTAAACTGATGGCCACAATGGGTAAATAAGCATCTTTATTGTGCAGTAAATTGTTAGCTAAGAAAGGTGCTAGAAAAATAACAATTAACATCAAGATCAGATTTAAGATGATGGAAATCGAAATCGTCGAAAATAAGATTCTCTTATTGTTGTACCTATCTTCGGCAACTAATTTGCTGATTGCTACCGGAAATCCTAACTGTGAAATAGTGACAAACAAAGAGAAGGTCGGTAAAATTAACATATATAAACCAGTTCCTTCTAAACCGACCGTTCTCGTCATGACTACTCGAATAACCATTCCCATGATTTTAGTAATAAAGCCACCAATAATTAGAATAATGGTACTTTTAATAAACTTTTCCTTTAACATAGATCCTCTTTTAAAATATATGTTAAATCCTCAAAGTTTAATTATTTTTTCTTTCTATAATTAATTGTCAAATAAGCAACCATAATCACGATACTGACAGTAGAAATTATTAATCCCTCGTTCAATCCTTTCGGATAGTACTTAAATTCAATTTTATTTTCTCCTTTATGACCTAAGACAGCCATAAAACCAGCATCAACTTTAATAATTTCTGTTTCCTCGCCATCGATATAAGCTTTCCATCCCAAGTCGTAAGGGATACTATAAAAAACTAGATTATCTTTAGTTAAATTAATCTTTGACCGAAAAGTATTCTTATCAAAGATAATTTCACTTGATGATTCCCTTTGACGACTTTTAACATCGTTAATAAAATCTGTCTGTTGATATTTCTCTAATTCTTGACTAGTGATAGGATCTAAGTATTGACCATACTTTTCTGCCTGTTCCTCAGTTAAAACTAATCCTTTTAACAAGGTGGGAATTAATTTTTGAAATTCTATTTTATTAAAATCTTTTTCTTTAATATACTTATCAAAAGTGAAACCAAGCGGTAGATAATTAATGTTTTCATAAATTGTATAATAATTGTCAGTATGAATAACCTGATAAGAAAATAAATCGTTAATTTTGGATTGCTCAGTATAAATAACCCCATTTTTAGTTGTTACTTTCTTGACTACTTTACCAATTAGGTATTTGTTTGATAAAAAAGTTCTAAGGACATAATCATCGTTGCTAAATTCAGATCTGACATCTCTTTCACGTTTGATTAATTTGTAGAATTCAAAAATCGAACCATTGACAGTACTAGAAAAACTTCTAGTCGATGGATTAGTTAAATTCATCGTAATATTTATTTCAGCAATTCCTAAAACATCGACGCGAGCATTTTTATCTTCTAAATCAATGAATTGATCAGCATTAATATATTCGTTGTAGTTTTGAAGATTAGAAGTTCTATAATAATAATGGGCATAGTAAACATTAAAAATGCTTATCAAAAGAGCAAAGATGATCGTGCTGATAAAGATTTTTCGTTCAAAATTTTTAACTTTTAAAAGATAGAATAAACTTATCATCATAAAACTAATAGCTGTTATTGTGATAATGATATAAAATGAAATTCGATTAGTAACTAGCATCATAAACTCAGAAGAATGAGTATAGTCTAAAATTAAGAAAGGCCACAAAATAAATAAACCAAGAGTAATGAGTAATCCAAATTTAAGATCAATTTTTTCTTCCATAGTTTTAATCGAAGCTAGTGAAAACAACAAGATTGGCATATAAAACCATCTGGAATAGTAAGTTTGGTTTAATAATAGAAACAGGCTATTAAGAACCGGTACGCCCATCATGATAACAAAGATCATGATCGAAATCGACAACCAGTTTTTAGGCCTTTTAAAGAGATAGCTGATCGTTAAAACTTGCCCGACAAAGGGAAGATAAGCTTCCGTCGAAGTCCAACTTTGACTGAAATACAAAGAATAAAGGGGCATGATGTCGGGAGCAATAATTAAGCTTTTATAAATCTGTAAATACTCTCGAAAAGGATAGACAAATAAATCTTTTAACTTCAGCACTATTTCAGTCCGAGGATTTTCGATCATGAAATAAAAAGTTGGTAAGAGGATAAAAGCTGCTATTCCAATCCCAAGTAAAGTTTCAAATAGGATAATTTTAAACTTTTCTTTGTCGAGATGAAAGTCTTTCGTCATTAATTTTATTAACCAATAAATAATTAAAAAGACGATTTGTCCGACAAAAGAAAAATAATTAGTTAAAGCCGAAATAGCTACCATTGCAACTAAAAAACCTCTTTTTTTCTCGGTCATGACCTTTTCTAAAGCTAACAATAAAAGAGGAAAGAGGGCTATGACATCATAAAACTGAAATATAAAGTTTGTTATTTGAAACCCTGAGAAAGTATAAAAGAGAGATCCCAATAAAGCATATTTTTTCTCTTTGACAAATTTTTCTAAGTAAAGATATGACGAAAGACCACAAATCCCCAATTTAAGAATACATAAAGGACCAATTAAATAGGGAATAGAACTAGTCTTAAAAAAATAAGTGATAATTGTAAAGGGCGTCAATAAATTATAAAAACTAAAACTGCCAATAAAACTGCTCCCTAATTCATTCTGCCAGCACCATAAGATATTGCCACTTTTTATAGCTGAACTAATATATTTCATAAAAGGAATCTGTTGGACGTTAAAGTCTCCCACTAACTTATAAATTCCTTTACCATCGATCGTTTTAGGAATAATAAAGATACTTGCCATACAAGCTGATAACAAAAAAGCCCATAAATAAAAATATTTATTCACATTACTTTTCATATCTTACCTCAAAAATATTATAACATACCTTGATAAAAAAGAATATTTTTAATATAATTAAACTGATAGGAAGATTGTCATGAATATTGAATTTAATAATTTAGAAGAATTATATGAAAGAATTTTACCAGCCTTAAATACTAAGAAAAATGAGAGTTTTTTAATCTATAAAATTATTTTAAATACTAAATATATTTTTAATTATTTAGCTGAAACAAAATGGAAGTCATCTCAAAACTTGGTACTTTCAGAAGTTGTTAATGATATATTGAATGTTGATGTCTTTAAGGTTAAAGAATATCAGGATATCAACGAGGGGATTATATGACGAAAGATAATAGGATTTATACGATCGATGATTTAACTTCCAAACTAGGAACTTATCTTACTGATAAGGAAGAAATCGGGTTAGTAAAAGAGACTTTTACTTATGCCAGTAGTTTCTTTAATGAGAAAGATGACTATAAAATCGATGCCTTAGCCATTGCGGTGATTTTGACGACAATTTATGTCGATACCGAAACAATTATAGTGTCTTTTTTATCGCCTTTACTGGAAGGAAATCATCTAACGAGAAGTGATATTGAAACTAAATATGGCGAGAGAATTGCCAAGTTAGTTTATGGGCTAGCTAAATTAAATAAAATTAATTTATCGACGGAAAATGAATATTTAATCGATTACTATAAAAAAATTATCGTCGGTATTTCTGATGATGTCAAAGTCATTATCGTCAAATTAGCTAAACGAGTCTATGAAATGAGAAATCTTTGGAAAAAACCACTCAATGAACAAAAACTGCTGGCCAAAGAAACTTTGGAGATTATTGCTCCCATTGCACATCACTTGGGAATTCATAAATTAAAAAGTGAATTAGAAGATTTATCTTTAAAATATTTAAAGCCAGAAATCTTTCATGATATTGCCGATCGGCTTAATTCAACTAAGGTTGAGCGCGATAACATTGTGGGTGAAATGCAAGATCTAGTGAGTGGATTATTAAAAGAACATAATATTGCCTTCGACATTAAAGGACGAAGTAAAAGTATCTATAGTATTTATAATAAATTAGACAAAGGAAAAAAATTCAGTGATATTTACGATCTTTTAGCCCTTCGCATTTTAGTTGAAAAAGAACAGGACTGTTACTTAGTACTTGGAATCATCCATTCTAAATTTAAGCCGATTCCTAAACGCTTTAAGGACTTTATTGCCATGCCTAAAAGCAATGGCTATCAATCCTTACATACGACGGTCTTTGGTCTTGAAGGAAATTTGTTCGAAATTCAAATTCGTACTCACAAGATGAACGAAATTGCCGAAAATGGTGTTGCTTCCCATTGGTCTTACAAAGAAAAAAGAGATGCTTCAAAGCTTTCGACCACTGATCAAAAACTAGAATTCTTCAAAAGTCTAATTGAAATGAATGCTGAATCGATCGATTCATTAGATTTTTTAACGAACGTCAAAGAAAGCAGTGCCACCAATATTTATGTTTTCACGCCGAAAGGTGATGTCATTGAACTGCCGGTAGGTTCGACTCCTATTGACTTTGCTTATAAAGTTCATAGCCAAGTTGGAAACACGATGACCGGAGCTATTGTCAACGACAATATTGTTCCTTTAAATTACGAGTTGCAAGACAACGATATTATTAAAATTATTACCAGTAAAAATTCCAAAGGGCCATCTAAATCATGGTTAAAGATTGCTAAATGTACCAATACGAAAAATAAGATTAAATCTTTTTTTACCAAGAATGATCGCGAGTTATTTATTGAAAAAGGTAAATACGAACTAGACAAACATCTTCGTAAAAGTAAAATTGTCAGCACTGATTTTTATAAAGAAAATAATCTTGATGAAATCTTTGCTGAACTAAAACTAAAAAATTTAGAAGAATTATATTTAAATATCGGCAACAATAAATATTCTCCTAGTTATATTGTCAATCTCATCTATAAAGAGGAACAGTCAGTTGAAAAGAAAAACAATATTTTAACTAAAATCTTTGAGAATGATATTATTGTCAGTGGTGTCGACAAAGTCAAAGTTAATCTAGCTAATTGTTGTCTACCGATCCCAGGAGATGAATTAATTGGTTATATTACTAAAAATAATGGTATTACCGTTCATAAAAGAGAATGTCATAATCTAACTTACTTAGATGATCGTCTAGTTGAAGTAAAATGGGGTCCTTTAAGCAATGCTAAATATCTAGTGGCCATTACCATCGAATTAAATACCAGTGAAAATAAGATTTTTGAGATTATCAAAAAACTAAGTACTTACGATGTCAATATCGATTTAGTTAATACCATCAAAAAAATTGATACGATTATTTACGAAATCGATTTGTATGTCAGAAATTTGGAACAGTTAAACATTGTCATCACCAATCTTCAAAAGTTGTCTTTTATTAGAAAAGTTGAGAGGTTGACCAAGTGAAAGCAGTAGTTCAAAGGGTTAAAGAAGCAAGTGTACTCATCGATCATCAAAAGATTAGTAGTATTGGCAAGGGTTTATTAGTCTTCGTCGGTTTTACTGAAACTGACAATTTACAAGATCTTAGATATTTTGTTAAAAAAATTACAAATCTTCGTATTTTTGATGACAATCGTGGTATAATGAATTTATCAGTAAAAGATATAGAGGGTGAAGTTCTATCAGTATCACAATTTACTTTATACGCTGATCTTACCAGAGGGAATCGTCCCAGTTATGAGAAAGCTTTAGAAAAGAATCGCGCTTCAAAGTTGTATGCTGCTTTTAACGAAGAATTAAGTAACATAATTCAGGTTAAAACTGGAGTCTTTGGTAGTGATATGCAAGTGAGTTTGATTAATGATGGTCCAGTTACCATAATTATAGGAGATGATAAAGATGTTAAAGAATAAATTAAATTTTAAATTAGTCAATGTCGCCCTAGTTACAATTATAATTTATTTTGTTTATAATACTAGTGGTTTTTGGGGAGTAGTTTTACACAAGATTTTTAGTTCCATTCTTCCTTTCTTAGTGGCGTTTGCTTTAGCTTATGCTTTATATCCTTTTGTTAGAAAACTAGAGAACAAAGGAGTTCGAAAAAGTTTAGCGGTGGCTTTAGTTGCCTCGCTAATTCTTATCTTAGTCGCAGGGATCTTAATCATCACCTTACCAATCGTCTATGAACAATTAATCGAATTTTCGAAAGCGATTATTTCCTTTATCAATGATGTTTCCAGTAAGTTTGATGTCGATTTAGGAGAATTCCAATTAGCTTTGACGGATGCTACTAATGAGATCATTAAGGGATTAAGTAAATATGTCTCTGATGGAACATTGATCGTCGTTAATAAGTCGATTGATATTTTAACTAAAGCAATTATCATCTATATCGTCAGTATCTATTTTCTTTACGATATGGAACGAATTAGAAAAAGTATCAAAAAGTTCTTTAAAAGACGTGGACAAAGAAGTGTCGAATATGTCAGAATTATCGATCATGAAATGAGTCAATATTTTACAGGATTAGCCATTTTAATGATCGTTCAATTATTTGAATATGGAATCTTATTTAAAATAGCCAATCATCCTAACTGGCTCTTATTGGCTGTTTTAGCTAGTATCACGACAGTAATACCATATTTTGGTGGAATATTTACCAATCTTGTTGCCGTCATTACGGCTAGCGTTGCTGGTCCTTATACTTTTATTGCTTCCATAATTATTTGCTTAGTCTTTTCCAATGTCGATGGCTATATTATTTCTCCAAAGATTTATGGTAAAACCAATAACATTAAACCACTTCCTGTCATGTTTGCAGTATTCGCTGGTGGTGTAGTATATGGATTTATCGGTATTGCTGTTTCCTTGCCACTCTTTATCATTTTAAATAGTACCTATAGCTTTTTTAAAGAAGAAATTCATGAAAAAGTTCAAAGTGTCAAAAGTAGCATGGAGTAAAGAGAGAAATCTCTTTTTTATTGCTTAAAATTTAAAAATATAATATAATTTATCTATAATAAGGAGGATTAGATATGAAGAATAATAAAAAAGGATTTACGTTAATCGAATTAATATCAGTAATACTAATCTTGTCGATCGTCAGTTTAATCGCCATAGCTGTAAAAGTAAATTTAGACAAAAGTACTAAGGCAGCGTACTATAAATCGTTGGAAGGGACAGTATCCTTGTCTGGTCAAAAATATTTTTCAGATCATTTAGAAGAGCGACCAGTCGATACAGATTTTGCAAGTGTTATCGAAATCAACGGTCGACTATCACCTAAAAACCTTGAGAGTAAGGCTTACATCTCCACAGTTTACGATGTGAATAAGAATGAGTGTCCAGGGAGGGTCATCACCTATATGAATGTCGATAAAGAATATACATATGTGGCCTGTTTGGAGTGCCAGGATTATAACTCAGTTGATAATAATCGAATCTGTGACTGTGAAGCGACACCCACGACCGATGAGGAGACAGGAGAAGAGTATATGACCTGTCAGTTAAGCGAAATAAGTACGCCAAGTGTAACCACTATCTATGACGATTCACCATATGAAGGTTATAAATCCTATGGTCAAGGAGAAGAAGTCTTTACTTATGAAGATGCTACCTGGACTAAAAGAAGTATCAGAATAACGTATGGCACCAATTATGAATATGCGAAAAAAATCAGAGTATTAGACGAAGAAGGAAAAACGGTTGATAGTATGTCCTGTAATTTAACCGGAACAGGGACAGAAAAAAGCTGTACGAAAACACTGACAGGAACTACTTATGGAACTTATACAGCGTATGTAGTAGATGACTTAAACCGAATTTCAACTACTAAAGGGAAAGAATTTTATATTAAGATTGATAAAACAACTCCACAAATAGGTATTACAGCTTATGATACTATAGGAGGAGTATATGGTAGTGGAACTAGTACTAGGAATCTAGATTTACAATTAACGACAAGAGATCCAAAAATAGCACCCAGTGGCTACACTTATCAGTGGTATTACAGTACGGATTTAGTAAATGGAAATTCAACAAATGGAGTTTTAATAACAGAAATGAAAGTGATACCAGTAGGAGAAAACATCATTGAAGTAAAAGAAGAGGTTGAAGGAGAAGGAGAAGGAGATGATTCAGAAGAGATTACTGATAAAGATACCAATGTCGGATACTTTTTCGATAAAACAAATCAATCTTTGTTTGTCAATGCTACAAGAGAGGTATCAATATCGAGGAGATATATTATAAAGGTAACAACTGGAGCCGGAATAAGTACCACTGACATCGCCGATGTGAACATGAAGAATGTCACAATCAATCGACCAGCAGCGAAAGTGACCTTGACAGCGAAGAAAGCCAGTAGTGGAACAGCTCTAACGAGTAACGCTTGGTCCAATGAAGATGTCGTCTTAACAGCCAATATATCAAATTCGTTGTACAGTGTAATTAAATGGTCTAAGACAAACAAAACGACGGGTGTAAAAACCTATATTCAAATTACCTCGACGACTTATAATGTTACCAGTATGTCTAACGATTTGGGTGATGAATACACAGCCATAGTTGCTTTATCAGATAATACTGATCAGGAAGAGAGTGAAGGATTCATCGTTAAAATCGATAAAGTAGCCCCAAGTTGTGGAAGTGTCAGTGGATCGAGTACATCGTGGACGAGCAGCAGTCGGAGTATTTCAGTAAAATGTAGCGATACAATCAGTGGATGTACAGCTACTAGTTTTTCCAAAACATTCAGTAGTTCAGCTAAGACCGGATCAATTAGTATTAAAGATAAAGCTGGAAATACCAAGAGTTGTTCAGTCAATGTCTATGTCGATAAGTCTTCTCCTAGTGTTAGTTTAAACACTACTTACTGTAACACATCAGGTACTTGTACATTTTCAGTAGGTGCCTCTGACTCTCATTCTGGTGTATCTTATAAAAAGTGCAAATGTGGTGGAAGCTATTTCACCTGCTCATCTTTCGAATGCAAAGTAACCAGTTATAGTGCTTGTGCCTATTCGGTTGATAAGGTAGGTAATCAGTCCAGTACAAAGTGTTATTAAATATTTCCTATAATATTAAGTAAATTAAAACAAACTAAAAGCTATAGATTTCTCAATAGCTTTTTTTATCTTATAATTCTTCTACACTAGTATCAGGAATAGGCGGAGTAAATTCATAATTTAAATTTAGATCTAAATCTTCATTATTTGATTGATCATTATTTATATCATTAGTATCATACTGAGTATTATCATGTTCAATAATGTTACTATCTTCGCTTTGTATATTATTTTCTACATTATCCTCTTTATGTATCTCTTCACCATATTTACTATCAAGGGCATTATCGATTTCAATAATTCGATATATTTCCGAAAAAGTAGTGAGTCCTTTTAAAACCTTTTCCAAACCATCTTGTAAAAGTGTCGTTACATCACTTCGATAGACTAGCTTTCTCAATTCTTCCTTTTTGACTTCGGGGTCATTAATTGTTTCTCTAATTTTATCATTAATTACTAATACTTCCTGAATAGCAATTCTTCCCTTATAGCCACCATTACATTCATTGCATTCACGATTATCTGGATTAGCATCATATATCTCTTCAATGTCGATGTTTAAGACATGTTTAAAAACTTCTTTTTCGTAATTATTAGTCGGTCTTTTAATTCGACAATTAGGACAGATTGTCCTAGCTAATCTCTGTGAAATAATACCAGTTAAAGCCGTCGACAACAAATATCTTTCGACATCCATATCGATAAGACGTTCAATCGTACTAAGTGAGTCATTAGTGTGGACCGTCGACAATACTAAGTGACCAGTTATTGAAGCACGAACAGCAATTTGCGCTGTTTCGCTATCACGAATTTCACCAATTAAAATAATGTTTGGATCCTGTCGTAAAACCGATCTTAAAACACGACCAAAAGTTAGACCAATTTCGCTATTGACTTGAACTTGATTAATTCCGGCAATATTCATTTCAACTGGATCTTCAACGGTAATAATATTGGTACCTTCGACATTTAAATGTTGTAAAATAGTGTAAACAGTCGTACTTTTACCAGTACCAGTGGCACCAGTTACTAAGACAATTCCATTTGGAACGCTAATCATTTTTAATAGTTTTGCAAAGTTTTTCTCTGAGAATCCTAAACTATCTAAACCGGTTGTACTTTTCGTAAAGTCAAGAATTCTGATGACGATTTTTTCGCCAAAAACTGTCGGCAAGGCCGAAACACGCATATCGAGGTCGACACCATTAATTCGCCCCTTAATCGCTCCATCCTGAGGCAGCCTTGTTTCAGTAATATTCATTCCGCTCATCAATTTTACTCTAGTGACAAAGTTTCTTTGATACTCCTTTGGAACATTCGTATAATCACTAAGAATACCATCAATTCTAATTCTGATTTTAGCATCCTTTTCACGAGAATCAATGTGAATATCACTAGCTCGTTTAGAAACGGCGAATATAATGACATTATTAACAATGTCGACAATCGATGACGTTGCAAAGTCATAGTTAAACATCACAATTCCCCATTTCCATTCTTTTTTATTTTCGACTAGTATTTTATCATATTTTATTATATAATAAAAATGTATAATATTCAACGAAAGAAAGTGAATTTATGAAATTTATTGACAAAAAAGGTTTTATTTTAATTGAAACATTAATTGTTGCTGTCTTTGTGACATCTATATTTATCATGATTTTTACTAATGCTCTTCCAATCATGGCTGAGTATCAAAGAATTGAACATTATGATGATTTAGATGGCAAATATGCCGCTCATTATATTAGAAGATTGATTATCACTGATTCAAATTGGAGTAGTATTATGACCATAAGCGGTACTTATAAAGTCATCAACTGTGCCGCTTTTAATCAAAGCGAAGAATGCGAAGACTTAGTAAATAGCTTAAGAATAACTAATATGTACTTGACTGACTTTAAGACTAGTGGAGAAATAGGTAAAATAAAGGTTTCTATTCCAAGTGAATTTGATAAAGAACTGAAGGATTATATAAAATATATGGTTAGTATTTCAACGGTACCTGATAATTATACAACCCTTTATACTTTTGGCAAGGCTAAAAGAATCATCATCGTTCGTACTGATGAAGATAATAATGAAACATACTACTCTAATATTGAAGTAGTAAAACCATAAATTAGGTAAAAAGTTAAATAAAGGAGATTTGTGATGATAAGAAATAATAAAAAGGGATTAACAACTATTGAATTATTATTGAGCTTTATTTTACTGATGATCATTGTTGTCGGGATGTTTAGAATTGTTTTTAATTACAAAGAAAAAAGTCGACTTCTAGCTATCGGTAACGAGTTAAATACTTATAAAACGGTATTGACCAAAGTAGTTAATGATGAATTAGCTGCCAAAAGTAATATGTATGCTAAATATGTCATTAATTGTACTTATCAAGATACTACATCATCAGAAGTAGAATCAGTCACTTGTATTGATATTTTTACTAATACTGAAGCTTATCATAAAAGAATTATTGTTGCTAGCAATAAAGTTGTTTTTGGCGATATTAATACTAGTGGTGCTTTAGTTGATGAGAAAAAATATCCTTTTCCTAATGATCAAACGACAATAGGCAGCACTTCTGTTAATGTTAAGGGAATATATACTGTCATTACCATGGTTTTAACCAATAGTACGGCTTCTGATGTTCAATCTAAAATCATTTTATATGCTAAGACGACGATGAGTGGTCCGATTGCGGAAATTGTTTTAAATAAAATCGAGGGTGGAGATGCCAGTTTAGAAACCTCTGATCCAGAAGAAACTTTTATTAAAGGAGAAAATCCCAATAATTACCTATGGTATAGTGGTAAACTATGGCGTGTAGTTTCTATTTTAGCTGACGGGTCAGCTAAACTAATTACCGACAATAGTATGACGGAAATTGTTTATGGTTCGAATAATGTCTTTGCCAGCAGTTATG
Organism: uncultured Muribaculaceae bacterium; assembly: GCA_964494015.1. Lineage (GTDB taxonomy): Bacteria > Bacillota_I > Bacilli_A > RF39 > UBA660 > CAZBQC01. The sequence goes on along the minus strand of CAZBQC010000024.1, from coordinate 2,630 downwards.
TTAAAGACTGGCTAAACAATGTTTTTTATAATACTTTAAAAAATCCTGGTGACTATATCCAAACTTATGATTGGAATGCTACTGCTAGAACGAATACTAATGTGATGACTAAAGCTATATCTGGTGACAGTGGTTATACGACAGTTTCTTCTAATGTTGGACTACTTAACATGTATGAATATCATAAGACTATCGATAGTGGATTAAGCTATTTAAATATCAGCAGATACTGGCGAACTCTAACACCAAGTCCAACTGAAACCTATGATGGAACTACTTATCAGGCAACTTACCATGTTAGTGTTCTTAATGCCGTTATAATTAAAAGAATTGTTCTTTCCAGTGGTATCAGACCAGCTGTTGTCATCAAAAATAATATTCAGATTGTTACTGGGGATGGTACGATAGACAATCCGTACAAATTTAACATTGACAATGAAAAAGAAAGTGATCTTGTCAATGACATGTTAAATACTAGAGGTAATGGTGAATATGTAACCTTTGCCAACTACTTATGGAGAATCATCGGAATTGATAGTGGTAAAACTAAACTTGCGATGGTCAATCCATTGAATGTGACAATGAATTTTTCTAGTTCAGCATCAAGCACTCAGTATAGTACTAGTGTTACTTGCGGTACTTATTTAAATAACACTTGGTATGGTAGTCTATCTGCCAAAAACAAATATATGCTTGTAACAGGAACCTGGCAGAGGGGTTCTTTGGCTTCAACAGCTTCTTATACTGGTGCTACCGGTAACACCATTAGTCTCTTGGTTGGTATGTCGATGGTTGGAGAAATGTTTTCTAGCAGTTATGGGGATTCCAGTGCTACAATTTATACTATTACAGCTGGTAGTGGTAATAATGTTTGGTATATGCAATCTGAAGGTACCACAAAGTATGCTGCTCCTAATGCTACAGCATATTATATCAGGCCAGCTGTCTTTCTATCGAGTGATGTCTTTATTACTAGTGGAACTGGTATTGAAAGTAATCCCTTCAATGTTGATATTGGTTATGAAGAGGTAAATGATGTAACTCCTAATCCTCCTATTTTAGCTGATGGAATGATTCCTATTAAATATGATTCGACGAATAATCTCTGGGTTAAAGCTAATGTAAATAACCCTAGTTATGATTGGTATAACTATGCTGGTAAGAAATGGGCCAATGCCGTCATGGTAACTTCTACTTCTAGAACAGCCTATAAAAGTGCTAGTGTTGGAACCACCGTTTCCGAGTCGGATATTTTGGCATATTTTGTGTGGATACCAAGATTTAAATATCGTATTTTTAACCCAACTTTCCTGACCACTTCACCTCAGTTAATTGATTTACAATTTGAAAGTGAAACAGCTACAACAGGTACTAGTACCAGTCTCTTTAGCTTGTATACTCATCCTGCTTTTACTTTCGGTGATACAGAGTTAAAAGGCTTATGGATTGCCAAGTTTGAAGCTAGTGCTCCTGTCGGAACAACTTGCCAAACTACGCCTAGTGCCGCTAATTGCAATTATTGTGAACGTTTTGCCACAGTTAAACCAAATCAAAAAGCAGCTAGTTATCAAAATGTTAATGTGGCATATAGAAGTTCACAAAACATGATGTCAAATGTGTTTTTAAATTCTTCAAATAATTTGGATATTCATTTAATGAAGAATTTGGAGTGGGGAGCTGTGACTTACTTGACAATGTCACGCTATGGTAAAGGTGAGAATGTTTATAGTAATAATAGTTCAAGTTATTATACAGGAAGAAGTGGTGGAGGATCCACTACTTCAACAGCCAACGGAACTTATTCCTACGATGGCTTTACCTGTACGACAGCAGCTTGCACAACTGGTACGAGAGATACTAGTACTAAAACTTTAGCTTATGGAGCCAGCACCACTGGAAATATTTACGGTATTTATGATATGGCAGGTGGGGCTTGGGATTATGTGGCTGGAAATTATAATCAAAATGCTTCAAGTGCTGCTTTAAGTCCTGCTTCACATCCTAGTCGATATTTTAATAATTACACTGGAACTACTATTGCATCGTCAATGATGGGAGATGCGTGGGGAGAAACCACAGGTTGGTATGGTGGATATGCTGATCCTTTATCTTCTACAAATTCGTGGTTTGAAAGAGGAGGAGCAGTTACAGATATGACAACGGCAACAATGACTACTTCTGCTGGTGTTACTGGAGATGCAGTAGCTCACCGATCATTTAGACCGAGTATTGCTATCACAGAAGTAACATCTGGATATACGACTACAGGATATGTCACCGATGGTTTAGTTGTTCACTTGGATGGAATTAACAATACAGGAATAGGTCATAGTGACAGTGTCACTGTTTGGAAAAATCTAGTAGCTGGAGCAACGGTCACTTCTACTTATGATCCTCTTGGAGCTTACTTGGAACCTGGATTTAACTTCTCTCAATCACCATCTGTTACTAACTCCGGTTGGTATCCTGATTCGCTGAGATTTGATGGATCCAATGACTGGCTTTATTTTAAAACTCTTTACAAATATACTCAGCCAACAGTAGAAGTTGTCGTTTCATACCCCGCTAATGATTCAATAACCATTCTAGGTAATCCTGAAACTGGCGGTTTGGGATTCAACAGAGGACCT
>CAZBQC010000023.1:8425-16028 GCA_964494015.1 uncultured Muribaculaceae bacterium | reverse complement strand
GTAGTAGTGGAGGATCAGCTATTTCCTCTTTACTTGTTGCGCGTCCTTCATTATACATAAAATCAAATGTCATTATAACGGGGGGAGATGGAACACCCGAGAATCCATTTACCATAGCTATGTAATAAAATATTCACTTATAAAGGGAGAAAATATGAAAGTAAAAATAGGTATATCCAATCGACATCTTCATCTATGCCAAGAAGATTTTGATAGATTATTTGGCAAAAATCATACTTTAACTAAGAGAAATGATCTTGTTCAACCAAATGAATTTGCCTGCCAAGAAACAGTAACCTTAAAAAAAGAAAAAGGCATTATTGAAAATGTCCGTGTCATTGGACCACTTCGTCCCTATACCCAAGTAGAAATTAGTAAAACTGATAGTTACAAGTTAGGTATTGATCCACCTATTAGAAATTCTGGTGATTTAACTGGAGCATCTTTAATTACAATCGTAGGTCCCGCTGGTTCCGTAACTAAAGAATGTGCAATTATTGCGAATCGCCACTTGCATATTAGTCAAACTGATCGAAGACTTTTGGGATTAAATAATTTATCAGAAGTAAAAATCAAAGTTTCAAGCGAAAAAGGTGGCTTCATGGATCATGTTAAAATAAAAGAAGGAAATTATAAATTGGAAATTCATCTTGATACCGATGATGCCAATGCTTTTCTTCTTTCTAATAATGATGAAGTTGAATTAATTATCGAGTAGTTATTCCTCTTCATCAAAAGCTGTATTTTCAATACTAGGTTCTGTACCTTTAATATAGTACAGAATCTTTTTCTTTTTGGTGTTCATTTCAACTGGCTTACCACTGATTGGATCGACTAATATTCCTACCACATTGGAAGGTATTTCATACCAAGTTGATTTAATGTCTTTTAAATACTTTTCGACGGTATCGATCCAAATGGTTCGTCCATGTTTAAAATCTTCTGCTTCTAATTCTTTATTTTGATCATTGCCAATCCAAACTGAAGTGACAATATCTTTGTTAAATCCAATAATCCAGCTATCAGTATCAGTCGATCCAGATTTAATCGAATATTTACGAGTCATTTTAGCAGCGATTCCAAGAGCTGTCGGATAGTTATAATCGATGAAGTTAGCATCGTAGGTACCAGTTAACAATTCATTTAAAATGTAAACTAAACTGCGATTTAAAACATTTTCTTTAGGACTTTCATAAGTGTATAAAACATTGCCATCGATATCTTCAATTTTATTGATTAAATGGGGGACAATTTTATATCCTTCATTGGCGAATGTTGCATAGGCAGCTGTTATTTCCATGATGTTTAATTCAACTGTTCCTAAAGGTAGCGAGGCAATCGGCTCTAACTTAGTAGCCATTCCCACTCGACTAGCCATATCGACAAGGGCTTCTTCACCTAAAAAAAGATGAGTTTTAACAGCGTAGATATTATCAGAGAAAGCAATTGCTGCGGCTAAAGAAATCGGTTTATTGGCATAAGTATCATTGTAATTTTTAGGAGAATAGGTCGTCTTATTTTGAAAAGTAAAGGTTGTTGCTTCTGACTTAAAAGTCGTACTACAAGTAAAACCATTTTCTAAAGCTGCATAATATAAAAGAGGTTTCATAATCGAACCAACCTGTCTTTTCGAATCAGTTGCTCGATTGTACTGTGATTTGGAATAATCCTTGCCGCCTACTAAGGCAATAACTTTACCGTTATTAGGATTTAACATGATGGCTGCTGTTTCTAGGTTGGCTTTGTTACCAATATTTTCTTTAATATTATTTTCTAGAATAGTCTGGGCATTGATATCCAAATTAGTATAGATTTTTAAACCACCGGTATCTAAATAAGAACTAGGAATTGACTTGATCGTTTCCAGTTCTTTCATGACTGCACTTTGATAGTACATAACAGTCGTCAAGTTAATTAAATCCTTTTTACCGACATAGGTCAACTTTTCATTAATGGCCTGGTTCTTTTCTTCTTCGGTTATCAAACCATTTTTAGCCATTATATTTAAAACATTAACTTGTCTACTTTTTGCTAATTCTTCGTTGACGAGTGGCGAGTAGTTAGAAGGAGACTTAGGTATTCTTATTAGCATTGTTGCTTCAGCTAGGGTCAAATCCTTGGATGACTTATCAAAATAATATTTAGCAGCATTCTCAATTCCATACATGCCATGACCATAATTAATCGTATTCAAGTATCCTTCTAAAATTTCCTCCTTCGTATAATGAGTTTCAATTTGAATCGTTAACCACATCTCATTTAATTTTCTTTCCCAAGTCTTATCGAAATCTAAAAACAAATTTTTGGCATATTGCTGAGTAATTGTCGAAGCTCCTTGACTTTTCGAGCGATTGACAATATTAATGTACAAAGCTTTACCTATTCTTAGAATATCAAAACCATGATGACTATAGAAATTTTTATCTTCGGTAATAATGGTCGCTTCGATGACATACTTAGAAATATCCTTTAAATTAGTCCATTCCTTGCCACCATTACCCTGAAAATATAGATTATTAACATTATCGTACAAACTGATACTATTAGCTGTCTTAATCTCTAGTTTAGGAGTAATTTTAGCATAACCATAGATCCCCAAAATAAAAACTATTCCGATTATCGATAAAAGAACGAGCATTTTAAAAAGTTTTTTGATAAATCTCATAACAAACACTCCTAAATTTATTATGAAAAAAAATATTAAAAAATATGTATTCAAAAAAAGCATTATGTGCTATAATTCTTATCGATATGAAAAAGAAGTGTTTAGTTGAAACTTATCTTTATGAGCAAAACGATCGATATGAAATTGAAGCCTTGTTTGAGAATCAAGGTCTTCATTATGAAGAAAAAGATCAAACAAAAGTAATAATTATGCTCGACGATAATAAAATAATTAGAGAAAATCAAAACTTTTTAATGACCTTGGACTTTAATAAGGCTAAGTGCGATATTTTGGATAAAGAATTATCTTATTGCACCGAAATATTAATCCAAGTCAATGAATTAATCAAAAACAATGAGCTATTTTATGTTGATTATCAGATTGAGGACAGTCGTTATACTTATAAAATAAGTTATTTAAAATAGTCATTATGACTATATCTTAAGAAATTTAGTGAATAAAATGTAGATGAAAAGTTAAAAATAATGTTGATTTAATATTTAAAACATGATATAAATGTAAAAGCAACTTGATATATTTTAATTTAAAATGGAGGAATTATGAAGTTGAAGGACTATACTAAAGAGGAATTAGAATTATTATCATATAAAGATATAACTAATTTAATCTTAACTGAAGAAGGAAAATTAAGCACTTTAGAATTATTTAAAAGAATTGTTAATTTATTGGGATTATCTGAGAGAATCATCGAATCAAAGATTGGAGATTATTACACATCTCTTACGACCGATAAAAGATTTTTATTATTAGAAAATGGTCACTGGGACTTAAGAAGTAGACATACTTCTGATAAAATTATCATCCCTGTCGATGAAGAAGAGGATGAAATTGATGATATTAAAGATGAAATTGAAACAGCTGACGATAATGAACTAGAACCAGATGATTTTGATCCGCAAGAGGGACTTAGCGATGAAGACTTCAATGGTGAAGAAGAGGATTTGTCTGACCTAGTTATTCTAGATGAAGATGAATTAGATATTGAACAATAGACAAATTTTTAAATATTTGTTATATTATATGGGTATACGGGCGTATGCCCTATTTTTTGGAGGAATCTATGAACGAAAGATTAGATCTAATTGAAAAACGTTACGAAGAAATTAATAGTGAGCTTCTTAAAAGCGAAGTTTTTTCAAATATTAATCTAAGTAGAGAGTTATTAAAGGAAACATCTAATATTGAAGATATAGTCATGTGTTATCGAAAGTATAAGAAAGTTTTAGATGATATTAAAGCTACTAAAGAAATGACTGATGATCCAGAACTTAGTCTAATAGCTAAGGAAGAATTGATAAATTTAGAGAAAGAACAAGAAAAGTTAGAACGAGAACTGGAGCTTTTATTAGTTCCTAAAGATCCGAATGATTTAAAGGATGTTATCATCGAAATAAGGGGAGCAGCCGGAGGAGACGAAGCTAATATTTTTGCCGGAGATCTTTTCCACATGTACAGTAAATATGCTGAAAAACAAGGTTTTAAAGTTGAAGTTATTAACTCGATGGATGGAGAAAGTGGCGGTTTTACCTTAATTGAATTTCAAATTAGAGGCGATAAGGTTTATTCAAAGTTTAAATACGAAAGTGGAGCTCATCGTGTGCAAAGAATTCCGGTTACCGAAGCAAATGGCAGAATTCAGACCTCGACAGCGACAGTTTTAGTTATGCCGGAAGCTGAAAGTACAGATATCGATATTAAAGAATCTGATGTTAGAGTCGATATCTATCGAAGCAGTGGCTGTGGAGGGCAGGGTGTCAATACTACTGATTCAGCAGTTAGAATGACTCATCTTCCAACCGGAATCGTCGTTACCTGCCAAAATGAACGAAGTCAAATTAAAAATCGTGAAAGAGCTTTCCAAGTTTTAAAAACTCGTGTTTATGAATACATAACATCAAAAAAAGAACAAGAACTTGGTTCTGAGCGAAAAAGCAAAATTGGAACAGGCGACCGTTCTGAAAAAATTAGAACTTATAATTATCCACAGAATCGTGTTACTGATCATCGTATTAATTTTTCAACGATGCAACTAGATCGTGTCATGGAAGGTGAACTTGACGAAATAATTGAAGCTTTAATTATTGAAGAACAAAAGCGTCAGCTAGCAGGCAAATAAAATGAAGTTATCTGACTTAATTGAAGATAGTCAAAATAAAATTGATCCAAAGGACTTAAATATTCTTTTAAGTGATCTCTTAAATATCAATCCTTTAACTATCAATATGCTACTAGATAGGGAAATTAGTAAAAGCAACTATGCCAAATATCAAAGAGCAGTTAAGAAGTTGCAGAATAACATCCCAATTCAATATGTCTTAGGCAAATGGAATTTCTATGGTTATGAATTTTTTGTTAATAAAAATGTTCTTATTCCTCGTTTTACCACTGAAGAATTAGTTGAAAATACTTTGGTCTATATTGATCAATACTTTAAAAGGGCCAAGTGTCTAGATCTTTGCACGGGAAGTGGCTGTATTGGTATTACTTTATATAAGGAAAGAAATAATTTAGATATTACCATGTCTGATATCAATGATGAAGCTTTGAAAATCGCCAAGAAAAATGCTAAAAGATTAAAAGCTAAAGTCGATCTTATTAAAAGCGATCTTTTAAAAGATATCGATAATCGATTTGATATCATTATTAGTAATCCACCTTATTTATCACCTAATGACAACATCGATGACATAGTAAAAGAGAATGAACCATCTTTAGCACTCTATGGAGGCGAAGACGGACTTTTTTACTATCGCAAAATTCTTTCAACTGTTAAAAAGAACCTGAATGATCGCTATCTAATTGCCTTGGAAATAGGAGATAATTTATCAGACCAAATCATCGAATTAGTAAATAACTACTTAGATGATGTTAAGATAATTATTAAAAAAGACCTCTCAGGTCAGAATAGAATGTTATTTATTTTGAAAAATCTTGAATAAAAAATAACTGATCACCTCATTATGAAGATGAAAGGTGATTTTTTATGAAAAAATACTTGATTTTGATTATCTTAGTTATCATCACTATTTGTTTAGTTAAAACTAAAGCTGAAGAAGTGGCGATTCCTAATGAAGCCATCAGATTGAGAATTATTCCCAATAGTAACAGTGTAACTGATCAATATGTCAAAGGTGAAGTTAAAGAAAAGGTTGAAGCAGAAATTTATCGTCTTTTAAATGGTGTTGATTCAATTGATGAAGCAAGAGAGATTCTAAAAAGTAATTTGGAAGGCTTTAAAGTCATTGTCGAAGACGAATTAGAAAAAAATCATGCTGATTATAGTTACCATCTAAACTTTGGCTATAATTATTTTCCTGATAAAGTCTATCGTGGTGTCAAATATCAAGAAGGGTTATATGAATCGATCTTAATAACTTTAGGTAAGGGCAAGGGAGATAACTGGTGGTGTGTTTTGTTCCCGCCACTTTGTCTATTGGAAGCAGAAGAATTTGAGGATAAAAGTGATATCGAATATAAGTTTTTTGCTCAAGAATTACTAGATAAAATTTTTGGTAATTAAATTTAAAATAAATAGTAATATTAAGTGGAGATGAAAATATGTCTTCACTTTTTACTATTATCATGATTGCTATTAGTTTAAGTATGGATGCTTTTTCAGTATCCATTATGTATGGCACTTTAAATATAAGACCCAAAAAAGTATTAATCATCAGTATTTTAACCGGATTATTTCATTTTTTTATGCCTATCATTGGCTATTTTTTAGGACAACAGATCTTCTCTGCCTTGCCGATCTCACCAAGTTTTTTAGCTGGTCTAATTTTTTTAGTTTTAGCCGTTCAAATGTTGCTTTCTATATGTAAACAAGAAGAAATTATTGAATTTGTTGGTCTAATTTCCCTATTTTTATTTGCCTTTTCCGTCAGCATCGATAGTTTTTCATTAGGAATTAGTTTAGGAGCCATTACAGATAATTTATTCCTAGCCGCAGCCATATTTTCATTAACTAGTTTTCTTTTTACCTATGCTGGTTTTAAGCTTGGAAACAAGCTGGAACAAGTATATGGGAGGTATGCAACTCTGGTTGCCAGCATCGTTCTTTTAGCACTTTCAATAATATATTTGACAAAATAAAAAAATTGTAGTATAATACATGCCATAAAAAGAAGGGGGACTTTAAGATGATATCAATCAAAAAAATTAAAGAACTATTTAAAGATGGAAAAATCAAGGGAGTATTCTATAGAGTTGGGATCAAAGAGGACAAAAGTGAGGAAGTTCAAGAGGCTTCTGTTGTTTTTGCTAAGGACGATAAAACCGCTGTCGAGGAAAAAGTAACGAGAGAGAAACTCGTTAACATTAAAAAAGATGTCGATAAAGCTGATCAATATTTTGCTGATATTGCAAGAATGGCTACTGAACATGGTGTTAATGTTAATAGGTATCCTTGTACTAGAAAAGAAATTCGTTTAGCAAGAGAAGAGATTGAAACTTTAAAAGGAAATAAGAAATCTTCTGAAGAAACAGAAAAAGAAGAGGTTGCTGTTCCTAGCGGAAAAGCTACTAGTGAGGTTCCGTTACCAAGTGAACCTAAAAAAGAAAGTAAGGTACTAAGAAATCTTACGATTGCTGCTACTGTTACTGCTCTTGCATTAACATCAGGTTATGCGTTAATAAAAAATGTTATTTTAGGAAAAGAAAATTCTGAATTAAGAAAAGCTGCTCTTTTAAAAAATAATCAAACCATTGAAACTATTGTTAAACCTGAGACAACGGTAACAGCAATACCAACTGCCACTCTAAAAATGGCAGAAACATTGCCAACGCCAACACCAAGACCAACAGCAACGCCAACACCAAGACCAACAGCAACGCCGACACCAAGACCAACGACAACGCCGACACCAAGACCAACAGCAACGCCGACACCAAGACCAACAGCAACGCCGACACCAA
>CAZBQC010000023.1:0-8325 GCA_964494015.1 uncultured Muribaculaceae bacterium | reverse complement strand
ACACCAAGACCAACAGCAACGCCAACACCAAGACCAACAGCAACGCCAACACCAAGACCAACAGCAACGCCGACACCAAGACCAACAGCAACGCCGACACCAAGACCAACAGCAATGCCAACACCAAGACCAACGGCAATGCCAACACCAAGACCAACGCTAATGATTAATCCTGCTCCTGAATCAGACTTATTATTTAATATTGATGATGAAATGGAGTTAGGCAATAAGGTTAAGGAAGTAAAAGAAGAAATTAGAAAAATAGATGCTGATTATTTAAATGGTGGTTATAAAGATGCACAAAAAGATAATAATTTAATAACTAATGATCATATTTTATCTTGGCTATTCATCTTAAATAATCGTGATGATAAATTGCTTGAATATAGTTTAATAGATCCATATAAAGATTTATCAGAACAAAAAATGTATATTATGGAGCCATTACTTCAAGTTATCAGTCACTATAGTGAAATTGCTACAAATCATGACGATAATCCAAACAATAAAGCTCCAAAAGGAGAACCATATTTAGTGGATTGGACGATGATGTTTGATCGTCAAGAATATGTCGATGCTACCATACCATATTTAAATAATTTAAATGGTATTGTGTCAGCAGCTTATAATGGTTACGGTCAAGCTTACGAAAACGCCTTAGAGAAAGCTAATTTATATACAGTAAGCCAAATGAGAATTTCTACAACTGGTGTTACCATGGGTGCTCTTGATGATATCGGTGGAGCTTACTATGTCGGTTTCTATGCTGCAGTAGCTTCCAATGAAGGAACATTACAAAGAGTATATATCACTGAAAATGGTCAAGAATACGATTACAATCGTGTAATTGATGTCATCTATACAGCTAATAATCAACATAATGTCGATATCAGAAAAAACATGGGGTATATTATTATGCCTGAAAAAATAACTGATGACTATTGCGTTGAACTAAAAAAACAATACTAAAGTCAAAAATTTATTCTAATAAATAATTTAACACTATAAGTGTCAACTTATGGTGTTTTATTTTGACTTTATATTCTAACTATAATATTATTAGAGTGGGTGATAGTATGCTTGTTAACAGTAAAAAGATGTTAGAAAAAGCTAAAAGATATAATCATGCAGTGCCACAGTTTAATGCTAATAATTTAGAATGGGCTAAATACATATTAGAAGAGTGTAATAAATTAAAGACGCCAATTATTCTAGGAATCAGTGAAGGTGCTGTTAAACATATGGGTGGCTATAATGTCGTGGCTTCCTTAGTTTTCAGTTTAATTCATGATTTGGAAATAACTATCGATGTCTGTCTTCATTTAGATCATGGCAAAAGTGTTGATTCATGTCTTAAGGCTATCGATGCTGGCTTTAATTCGGTAATGATCGATGGATCTTTATTATCTCTTGACGAAAATATTAAAATAACTAAAGAAGTTGTATCTTATGCCAAAAATTATCATGTCACGGTTGAAGGTGAAGTCGGAAGCATTGGCGGGACTGAAGATGATACTAACCAAAATAAAAATGCTCGACTAGAAGACTGTCTAAGATTTGTTAAAGAAACCAATGTCGATTCACTAGCTCCAGCTGTTGGAAGTATCCACGGCATGAATCAAAAGGGAATCTCTAAACTAGATTTTAATCTGATTGCAAAGTTAAATAAAAAAATTTCCATACCATTAGTTTTACATGGTGGCAGTGGAATTTCAGATTCTGATATTAAAAAAGCTATCCAAAGTGGCATTTCAAAAATAAATATCAATACGGAATTACAGCTTGCTTGGCATCAAAATGTAGTGGATTTTATGATTAAAAACAAAGACATTTATGACCCTCGCCAAATCATTAATAGTGGAGAAAAAGCTATTAAAGAAATTATCAGGCAAAAGATTAACTTGTTTGGTACTAAGTAATAGAATATAAGTGGAGGTTATAAATGAAAGTACTTGAAATAACGGGCGAGAGGATTTTGAGCGGAACAATTAGAGTAAGTGGTGCTAAAAACAGTGCCGTTGCTATTATTCCAGCAGCTATTTTGGCTAATGATAAAGTTACAATTTGTAATGTTCCTGAAATATCCGATACCGATGCCTTAGGGGAAATACTAGAATATTTAGGAGCTACCATCGACAGAAAAACTGAATCAATTATTATTGATCCAACGAAAATTGTCAATAAAGAGATTCCTGAACAGGTATCGAAAAAGTTACGTGCATCTTATTATTTTATGGGAGCTTTATTGGGAAAATATAAAAAAGTCGAAATGTATTTTCCAGGAGGATGTTCGATTGGGACAAGACCAATCAATTTACATTTAAAAGGATTTGAAGCTCTTGGTGCTAAAGTAACCGAAAAGGATAATAAATACACAATTATTGCTGAAGAATTAAAAGGAACTAACATCTATCTTGATGTAGCTTCAGTCGGAGCGACGATCAATATCATTTTGGCAGCTACCTATGCTAAGGGGACAACGGTAATTGACAATGCAGCCAAAGAACCAGAAATTGTCAATTTAGTAACTTTCTTAAATAGCATGGGAGCAAAAATTACAGGGGCTGGAACGAGCGAGATTAAAATTAAAGGTGTTAAGGAACTAAAAGGCTGCTTTCATGAAATAATACCTGATCGAATTGAAGCTGGTACTTATACAATTATTGGAGCTTTATGCGGTGATCATTTAAGAATTGATAATGTCATACCTGAACATTTAGAGGGATTAATTTTAAAATTAAAAGAGATGAAGGTTGATATTGAAATTGGTGATGATTATTTTATTGTCAGTAAATCCGATTCTTATAAACCAGTAAATATTAAAACGATTCCTTATCCTGGTTTCCCAACCGATTTGCAACAACCTATTACAAGTCTTTTAACCCAAGCTAGTGGTCGTTCTATTGTCGAAGAGACCATCTGGGAAAATCGTTTTATGAATATTGATTACTTAAATAAAATGGGAGCAGAAATCAGTAAGATCAATGATAAAAAAATCGTCATTAATGGCAAAACTAAATTAAAAGGTGCAACCGTTGAAGCCACCGACTTAAGAGCTGGGGCTTCATTAGTAGCTGCTGCTTTGATCGCCAGTGGCAAAACAACCATCAAAAATGTCGAGCATATTTTAAGAGGATATGAGGAAATAGTAGAAAAATTGACAAATGTCGGTGCTAAAATAGAGATTAAAGAAATATAATTATTTCGAAATAATCTTTTTTTATGGAGGAAACATGAAACTTAAAAAGATTCTCGTCCTACCTTTAATCCTATTTATCGTCGCTTTAATCTATATTTTAAATACTGATCAAAAACTAAATTATGTCGCTTTAGGAGATTCCCTCGTCGAGGGACTAAATCCCTATGATCAAATTGGTTACAGTTATAGTGATTACGTAAAAGACTACCTGAAAAATAATAATTTATTAAAATTTTATACGAAAGAATTTGCTAAAAGTGGCTATTCTTCCAAAGATCTTTTACTTGATCTTAAAAATAATAAATCAATAACTATCGGTAATCAAACATACAATATTAAAAGAGCTTTAAGGGACTCGGATTTAGTAACTATTTCGATTGGTGCTAACGACATTAGGCAATATCTAAATCTTGATAATCGAATTGATAGTCTCGAGGAAGTCTTAGATGTCTACAATTTAATCAATAAGGTTTTTGATGATATTGAAGAAGTCTTAACAGAAATAGAAAGATATGCTAAAGGAGATATTTTAATTGTTGGTTATTATAATCCTTTTCCTACTCAAAGTCTAATTAGTCAAGAATATGTCGATGAAGTTTTTTCTTATGTTGATAAAAAGTATGAAGACTTTACAGATGATGACCATATTTATTATCTAAGTATTTATTCGATGATGAAAAGCCACCCCGAATATTTGCCTAACCCTCATAATGTTCATCCTAATATTCAAGGTTATGAGGCCATTTCTAAGGAAATAATAAGATTTTTAGAGAAAAATATCTTAAATTAGTTGAAAAATCAATAAAATGTTGCTATACTATACAAGAAATTAATTACTATGATTAATTATTAATCATGGCGGAAGGAGATTTATTGTGAAAAAGGGAATTCATCCTACATATAAGGAATCTACTGTTACTTGTGCTTGTGGAGCAGTTTATAAAGTTAAGTCTACCAAAAGCGATATGGATATTGAAGTTTGTTCAAATTGTCATCCATTTTATACTGGTAAACAAAATCGAGCAAGTAAAACTGGTAAAGTAGAAAAATTCAACAAAAAATATGGTATTAAAGAAACTGAATAGGTTTTGCTAATAAAAATTGTTTTTGTTCAAAAACACTGGGGAATGATAAAAATATATCATTCTTTTTTTGGAGTATTAATAATTAATCGATCTTACCTTTACTTTTTTTATTAATTTTGCTAAACTAGTTTTGGTGATAAAAGATATGAAAATAGGTATTGCTTCTGATCATCGAGGTTATTATTTGAAGCAAAAAATTAGTCGTTATTTACAAAAGAAAAAGTATGAGGTTATCGATTTAGGAACTAACTCACAAAATTCAGTGGATTATCCTGATTATGCTCTTGCTTTAGCAACCAGTGTTTTACGAGGAGAAGTCGATGAAGGAATTGCAATTTGTGGAAGTGGCATCGGTATTTCGATTGCTTGTAATAAAATTAAAGGCATAAGATGTGCTAAGGTCGACAATGTCAAAGAAGCTAAAATGGCTAAGGAACACAATAATGCTAATACCATTGCTTTAAACGGAACAATGAAAGTTTTTCGTGCTAAAGATATTTTAGATGTTTTTTTAAAAGCTAAATTTAAATATGTTGAAAGACATGCTACCAGATTAGATAAAATTGCATATTTAGAATCATTGCCTAAAATTACTAAGGAAGATAATCATGATCAGTCTTAAATTTTACCTTTATGTCTTTACGACCATTATGGTTTTTTATGCTATTGAAGCGATAAATATCAATCAAATTTTTAAAAAAAATCATCTTTACCAAGCTCGTTTATTTTATTTTCTTCTTGCTTTATCGCTAATATATATCATTACTAATTTTATCTACGATATTTTAGAAAGTGTAAAAATTATACAAATTTAGTATAATTTTTTTTTATTTGGAGAAACTTTTAATGAGGTGAAAATATGAGAAAAAGATTAGTATTAAAAGCATTTGTTATACCAGCAGTTTACACTTTAGCTATCGGGACTTTAATTATCAGTTTTTATTTTACAACTAGATCATTAGAAAAGGTTCAAAATGATGAGGATATCACTTATGTATCCGATATCATTTTTGATAATACCATTCCAGTTGTCAATATCAAGGCTACGATAGTTAATCCTTTTTTAAATGAGAGTGTCAAGGTTGGAAAGTATTTTTATGATTACAGTGATCCGGAGGAACGCAAAAAAGAAGCTTTAGTATTTTATAAGAATACCTATATGCCCAGCACCGGTATCGACTATGTCTTAGAAAGTGTTTTTGATGTGGTGAGTATCTTAGATGGCACGGTAATAGCTGTCAAGGAAGACGAATTGCTTGGTAAAATTGTCGAAATACGACATAGTAACGAACTAATAAGTGTGTATCAAAGCCTAAGTGAGATAAGTATAAAAAATGGTGACATCATTGCCCAAGGACAAGTTATAGGAAAAAGTGGTACCTGCACCATCAGTGCCAGCCTGAAAAATCATTTACACTTTGAAATTTATCACAATGGTCAAGTTGTAAACCCACTAAATTATATTGGTAAAAAGCTAAACGAAATATAAAAATATTTCGTTTTCATATTTTTAAGATAATCATATATACTTTATTGAAAGAAGGTATAGATGAATAAAAGTATCATGAGTCGTGTCTTGATGGAAGCCATCTACATTAATGAGACTAAAAGTACAATTAGAGAAACAGCTCGAGAATTTGAAATCAGTAAAAGTACTGTTCATAAAGATATTCAAGAAAAGTTAAATGAGCTTAATCCAGAGCTGTACCAAAAAATTAAAGATATTTTTAATGATCATATTTTAACGAGACATATTAAAGGTGGGGAATCGACAAGGAAAAAGTATAATCGTGTCTAATCAGTAAATAATAATAACAAGGTGAGAAAATGAAAGACATTGGAATAGATTTAGGGACAGCCAATATACTAATATATATTAAAGGTCAAGGAATAGTTTTGAACGAACCAAGTGTAGTAGCTATTGATACAGAAACGAAAAAAGTTTTAGCCTTTGGAAAAGAAGCCAACGATATGTTGGGTAAAACCCCTGGGAAGTTGAAAGCTATTAAGCCGATGAAGGATGGTGTCATAGCTGATTTTGAGTTGACAGAAATCATGCTTAATTATTTTATTCAAAAAGTTAAGGGGAAAGGAATGTTTTCCAAACCGCGAATTTTAATTTGCTGTCCGACTAATACGACCAAGGTTGAAAAAACTGCTATTAAGGAAGCTGCTGAGAAAATTGGAGCTAAAAGGGTATTTCTTGAAGAAGAACCAAAAGTAGCAGCTGTCGGAGCAGGTTTGGATATTTCTAAACCAAATGGTAATATGGTTATCGATATTGGCGGAGGGACTACCGATATTGCTATTCTATCTTTAGGTGGAATCGTCAACAGTGCCTCCTTAAAGATTGCTGGTAATTCTTTCGATCAGGACATTATTAAATATATCAAGGATAAACATAAGCTCCTAATTGGAGAAAAGACAGCTCAAGATATCAAACATGAAATAGGTAGTGTCTACAATGCTAAAACGGAAGATACTAAAGAAATAAGAGGT
Organism: uncultured Muribaculaceae bacterium; assembly: GCA_964494015.1. GTDB lineage: Bacteria > Bacillota_I > Bacilli_A > RF39 > UBA660 > CAZBQC01. The sequence goes on along the minus strand of CAZBQC010000023.1, from coordinate 1,542 downwards.
AGGCATTTAAGTACAGGACTTCCATCAATCGCGACCATTACCAGTAAAGAAATAGAGGAAGCATTAAGTATTGATGTTAATAAGATTATTACCGCCGTTAAAAGCGTCTTAGAAGAATCTCCTCCTGAGTTGGCGGCGGATATTGTCACCAATGGCATTGTTTTAACTGGAGGAGCAAGTCTTATCAATGGTTTAAAGGAATTATTTGAAAAGGAATTGGGAGTTCCAATCTTTCTAGCTGAAAGTCCATTAACTTGTGTCGCCGAAGGTACAGGAATCATGCTTAATAATTTAAATTTAATAGATAAATAAAATAAAAAAATTTATCTATTTTTTTATTGTAAATATGTGTTATAATCTAATTGTAAAATAATTGACGAAAGGAATAGATTTAATCTATAAGATGTATAAGATGTTTAACAATGATATTTATAATGTTTTGCTAATTGTTTTGGTGACTGCTTCTTTTGTAGCCCTTTTCATTCCAATTGTCAAAAAAATTGCAAATCATATTAATGCTATCGATATACCAAACGAAAGAAAGGTTCATAAAAAACCGATGCCGAGGTTAGGTGGAATTGGAATCTTTGGCGGCTTTCTCTTGGGATATATGATTTTTGGAGAACAGAGTATTCAGATGAATTCAATCCTAATTGGAAGTTTTATCATTCTTTTAACAGGAATTTTTGATGATATTAAACCACTCAGTTCACTATATAAACTAGTAGGACAAGTTATAGCAGCTCTAATTATTACCTTCTATGGGAAAATTCTTTTAGATAGTATCAGTGCCTTTGGTTTTTATATTGATTTTGATTTTTTAGCTTATCCTATTACTATTCTTTTTATTGTATCATGTGTCAATATTATCAATTTAATTGATGGACTAGATGGATTATCTGGCGGTATCTCAGCAATTTTCTTTTTAACAACTGGCATCATCTGTTTTGCTAGAAACATGACCGGTGGATTGGAAACGACTTTGACCTTTATTATGCTAGGTTCGACTCTCGGCTTCTTAGTTCATAATTTCTATCCCGCCAAAATATTTGCGGGTGATTCAGGCTCCATGTTTTTAGGTTTCATCATCGCTGTCATTTCCTTATTAGGATTTAAAGGAACAGCCTTGACTTCAGTTTTTGTTCCTCTCTTGATTTTAGCTATTCCGATCCTCGATACATTGTTTGCCATTATTAGAAGACTTTTAAAACACCAACATATTTATACTGCCGATAAAGAGCATCTGCATCATCAATTATTAGGAATGAATTTTTCCCATCGAAATACAGTTTTAATAATTTATGCCATTAATATCCTATTTGCTACCTCATCAATATTTTATACATTGAAAGATGCATTTTGGGGAAGAATTATTTATTCTATTTCATTTGTGATTGTTCTCTGGTTTGTATTAAGAACAGGAGTTATTACTGACAGGAATAAGAAAAATAAGAAAAAATGCTCATAGTCATTTTTTTTAATTCTTAAAATATGGTAAAAATTGGAAATTATGGAGGATAAAATGATTAATTTTGTTATTTA
>CAZBQC010000022.1:0-17335 GCA_964494015.1 uncultured Muribaculaceae bacterium | reverse complement strand
AAAACCGGCACATAAAAGCCAGAAATCCATAAAATAATGTGAACACAATAAAAAGGAGGAATTGAATTTATGGGTAATTATGTATCTTCTGCTGCAATCGTATTAGTATTATTCATCTTACTAGTGATTATTCTAGGTGCCTATATATAGTTAAGGAGGTGTTTAATTAAATATGCAAGGAAATGATTGCGCTCCAAAATCAAACGGAACCGGATATATAGTAGTAATCGTCTTATATATCTTATTAGCTATTATATTGGGTGCTGCTGTTATATAAAAGAGACTAACTTCTAGTCTCTTTTATTCATTAATGATCGATAAATTTCTTCTAAGCTTTTTAAAATTTCTTTATTAGAAGTATTTTTTATCTGGTCATTTTCATATCTTGGTGTCAAATGGACATGAAAATGTTTGATATCTTGACCGTAATGATTGTTAGTGACAATCGTTAGACCATGACATTTTAATTTTTCTTCGAAGAAAGGATAAATTTTTTTAATTACCGAATGCAAGTGATTAAAAGTCTTTTCGTCAAGATCAAAAATACTTTCAAAATGTTTTTTAGTAATAATTAAACTGTCTCCATTAGTGCTAGGACTGATATCTAAGATGACTTTGACTAAATCGTCTTCGTAAAAACAAAAACTTGGAATTTCATTATTAATTATTTTACAGAATAAGCAATTCATAAAGCGCCTCCAATATTATTTTAACAAAAAAAAGAAAATGCACAAGGCATTTTGGTGAATATGCTGCGAATATTCATTAATATAGTGATTAATTTTTGAAAAAAATATACAAAAAAATGTATAAAATTTTTTTTGGTGTTTATAATATTAATGAGAGAACTACCGTAAATTGTGGTTCTTTCACTTTTTATTTAAAAATAAGGTATAATTTTCGATAACTTGTCGATAATATTAATGGAGAGAACTGTTTTAATTGATGGTTTTCTCTTATTTTGTTGTTAAATTTGAAAAAAGATGTTAAAATAATGTCGGTGATGGACATGGGACTTATTATTCGGGATTTAAATATAAAAATAAATGATAAACAAATTTTAAATAATTTTTCTTTGAATATCCAGGATGGTGAAATACATACCATTATGGGACCAAACGGAACAGGGAAAAGTACTTTATCGAAAGTTATTATGGGAGATAGTGATTATAAAGTTGTCAGTGGTGATATCTTGTTTGATGAAAAAAGTATTTTGCCTCTTACTACTGAACAAAGAGCCAAACTAGGTGTTTTTTTGGTTTATCAAACACCAATTAGTATCGAAGGAGTAAGTAACAGTGAATTTATTAGAACAGCTTTAAACAGTATCAATGATAATAATGTAGGTTTGTATGACTTTATTAAAAAAATGGATCAGGCTACTAAAGATTTAGAAATTTCGAATGATATGATCCATCGAAGCATCAATGAGGGTTTTTCTGGAGGAGAGAGGAAAAAGAACGAGATTTTGCAGATGAAGATGTTAAAACCAAAATTTATTATTCTAGATGAACTAGATTCTGGACTTGATGTCGATAGTTTAAAACTAGTTTGTCAAAATATCAATGATTATTTAGAAGCTAATCCAAAGACAAGTATATTGATAATTACTCACTATTCTAGAATCTTAGATTACCTTCAAACATCCTTTGTTCATATTATGAAGAATGGGACGATTGTGAAAACTGGTGACTACTCATTAGCTCTAGAAATTGAAAATAAAGGTTATTCTCTGGCAAATGATTTAAGCGAGAATTAAAATTATGAATAAAATACTTGTAGAAAAAGACAAATTTATCGTTAATGAGATAAGTAATGACAGTGAAGAGGTTGTCATCGATAAAAATGAGGAAATACTACTAGAGATAGTAAACACAAATCGAAATTTTAAAGCTAAAGTTTTGGATGGAATAACTGCTACGATTAATATTTTAGATCGAGAATCAGATTACACTTTAGAATTTGAAATACTAAAGCAAGCTAGATTGGTAGTTAATAGTCTAAGTGTCAATAGTAATAAAAGGATAAAGATATCTTTAGAGAAAGAAGCTAGTATTAATTATTGTCATAGTATGCTTGCTGATCGTGATAGTGTAAGTGAAATTAATATCATTCACAATCAAGAAAAAGCAAATAGCAAAATAATTAATCACGGTTGTAACTATGGTCATGAAAAATTAGTTTTCAAGGTTGATGGTATTATTACTAAAGACGCTACTAATTCAATTTGTGAACAGGATAATAAGATCATCAATAACCGAGATGGAAATAGTCTGATTATTCCTAATTTGTTAGTTGACAACAAAGAAGTGATAGCTAATCACTCAGCTTATATTGGTAACTTTAAAAAAGAAATAATTTTTTATATGACTTCACGTGGTATTAGTGAAAAACTATGCTATAATCTTTTGTTAAAGGGATTCTTAATGGGGAAAATGTCGTTAAATTATCTGATTAGAGATAAATTCTTAAAAATAATTAATGAATGGGATGAAAAACATGAATAGAGAAGATTTTAAAATGCTTGAGAATGATATTGTTTATTTTGATAATGGCGCTACCACTTTTAAGCCTAATTCGGTTGTCGAAGCAACTGTCGACTACTATACAAAGTACACAGCCAATGCTCATCGAGGAGACTATGATATATCTTTAAAAGTTGATGAATTGTACGAGGGAGCTCGCGATAAAGTCAAGAATTTTATCAATGCTAAAAAACGTGAAGAAATCATTTTTACTAAGGGAACCACTGATTCTTTAAATATGGTCATCTTTGGTTTTATGAAGAATTATTTAAAGGATAAAGATGAAGTTTTAATTACCAAAGCTGAGCATGCTTCCAATGTTCTACCATGGCTAGAATTAGAAAGAGAAAAAGGGATTATCGTAAAATATATCCCACTTGATGAAAATAAGAAAGTTACGTTAGAAAATGTAAAAAGAATGACCAATCAAAATACGAAAGTAATTTCCTTAGCAATGATTACTAATGTCATTGGCGATTTAAGACCAATTAAAGAGATTACTAAATTTGCTCATTTAAATAAGATTTTAGTTGTTGTCGACGGAGCTCAAAGCGTTCCTCACTTAAAAACAGATGTCGTTGATTTAGATGTTGATTTTCTAGCTTTCTCTGGTCATAAGATGTTAGGACCAACTGGAATAGGTATTTTGTACGGCAAGTATGATTTACTGAATAAAATGAAACCGACTACTTATGGTGGTGGAATGAACAGTGTTTTTGAAAGTGACAAGACAGTTGTCTATAAAGATTTGCCACTTCGTTTGGAGTCTGGAACCAGTAATATTGCCGGAGTTCTTGGTTTAGGAAGCGCTATCGATTATTTAGAAAAGATTGGCATGGAAAAAGTTCAACAACATGAACTTGAATTAAGAGATTATTTACTAGAAAAAATGAATAAAATAAAAAATATTACAGTTTATAATTCAGATAGTGATAGTGGTATTATCATTTTCAATATCAATGATGTCTTTGCCGAAGATACTTCCAAGTATTTAAATCACTATCATATTTGTGTTAGAGCAGGGAACCACTGTACCAAAATGGTCAAAGATGAATTAGATGTCAAAAATACTTGTCGAATCAGTTTATATGTATATAATAATAAGGAAGAAATTGATAAATTAATCGAAGTTTTAGAAAAAAGTGAAAAAATATTTGAAATAATTATCTAGACAATATTTAATAAAATGTAGAAGGAATAGGTGCAAGAGATGGATTCTAATTTAAGAAGAGAAATTATTATTGATAATTACCAAAATCCTTTTAATAAGGAGTTGATCGGCGACGAAAGTTATATTCGAGTCAATGTCAACAATGAATCGTGTATCGACAATATTGACTTAATGGTCAAAATAACTGATGAAATAATCGAAGATATTCGTTTTGATGGAGATGCCTGTGCGATTACGACTAGTGCTACTTCAATTATGATTAAATCTTTAATTGGTAAAAATCTAACTGAAGTAGAAAAGGTTATTGAAAATTACGAGAGAATGATCAATGAGAAAGATTATGATAAAGGAATTTTAGGCGAACTTAATGTCTATGATGAAATATATAAGCAAGCTAATCGTAAAAAGTGTGCTTTAATGCCTTTTGTAGCAATTAAGAAAGTTTTAAATATTTATTATAATAATAGAAAAAGTGATTAATCAATCACTTTTTTTGTTAATGGATAACTCCGCCCCATTCAATAGCCACAAAACCCGTCCTCTTAAATGTCTTTAACTTTTGTTCTTGAATATTGATTTTTTGATCAACTTTTTTAATATGCATGGCTACTCTTAATAATGAATCTGGAGTAGGGTTAATTATTAATTTATTATATAAATTTCTTTCTTCTGTTAATTCGAAATAAACTAAACTTTTCTCATTTTTTTCTAAGATTGGCAACCAATACATAATAAATTCATTTCTTTCTTTAGATGTTAAACCAATAGTAGTTAGTTTATTTTCTAAGAACTCAATAGCGTTTTCCTTTGTCACATAAAACCCTGTCGAGAAATCAACTTTAGTACTTCCATTTTCTTCCCAATATAGGGCATAGTAATAATTGCCTTTTTGATCATATAAATCACCATTTGGATTAGCAATCACTTTCCAACTTTTATCAAATTTGGGATAAGTAGTAGTTAATAAATAAGGTTTTTCAAAAACGACTGAAATATCAATCTTATTTTTAGGATATAAATATAATATTGGTTTAGCATAACCACCTATTGTAACATTTTCAATAACTCCAGTTTTGCCAGCAGTAGGATCGTAATAATATTCGTTTCCTTTAGATGATTTACCTTCTTCAGATTTGTTTTTATCTTCAACCACTAAATATATTCCATGAGGTGTATTTTTCGGTTCGTAATATCCAGAAATTGCCGAATGTAATACCAAGTTACTTGTCATTTCGACAAATGTGGCAACTATATCACCATTATAATTTACTAACTTTAAATAATTATCAGTATCAATAACCACGACGTAATCTTTTACTATTAAATTAACTGATTTGAATTCCCGGCTATTCTTAACTAATTGCATTGATAAATTATACTCACTAAAGATTTTTTCCTTACCAAGAATAAGATTACCATTACTTTTAACTTCATACATATTATAATTTTTACCACCAAATAATGATTCAAATTTTTCATTATAGAATCTAGCAGAAGCATCTGACACTCCTTCATAGGCAAGATAAAGAATCTTTTGAGTTGTTCCTAGAGCTAAAGTATTAAGATATAAGGTATCTTCCACAGTCAATACAGTTTTTCCACTATTCATATCAACAACGGAATGAGTACCTCCACCTTCATTTTTACTTGCAAAGACATATCCTTTAGATAAAATCACTGGTGAACTTTCCACATATATTTGCTTATAATTAAAATCAATCGTGTATTTATTTTTTTCTAAAGAGTAAAAACCGACATTCTGATCAGATTTCCTAGTTACAACTATTCCATACACTTTATCTTTATATTCCATAATACTAAGTTTTTCAAATTCAGTAGTACCTAGATTAACTTTTGTGGCTTTATTTAATTTATAATCATAAACATAGTAGTAATCATCATAAATTATGGCATACTTTTCAATTACATGAAAACCTGTGCAATTTTTATTTTTACAATTATAGTTACCTTCAGTTTCCTTGGTTGCATCATTTACTTGTTCATGACTGAAAGAATAATATTTTGAATCCTTATCATAAATAATATATAATTTATTATCATTGGTAGTACTACCTTTTTCAAAAAAAACTCTAAAAACTATATATCCTCCTGAGCCGATAACTATTAGCGATAATATGATAATTAGAATTTTAACTGTCCAGTTCCTTTTTTTCTGTACTTCCATCTGACCTTCCATTTTCTCACTCCATTCTACAATAAGCTTACTCTGTTCTAATATTCAAGTCAAGATAGTATTTGGATAAAATTTTAATATATCGGATAACTTATTCATTTTATTTCCTTTTTGTTATATAATATTTTCGTGGTGATAATAATGGAAGCAGTTGGAATAAGTAAAGATAATATTTTAAAGATATCAAAGTTTAAGAATGAACCAGAATGGGTCAGAGATTTTAGGTTGAAAAGTTATCAGATTTTTACATCTCTACCTTTACCTGATTTTGGACCATCTCTAGATATTGATTTTTCTAAATATATTTATTATAAAGGAAACAATGATGAGATAAAATCTAATTGGAGTAATATTGATTGTTCTATTCAAAACGAATTTGATAAATTAGGAGTTATTGAAAGTGAAAAATATCTTGATGGTATTGGTGTGCAGTACGAAAGTGAAGTAATTTATCATAATATGATTGAGGAGTTAAAAAGTAAGCAAGTTATCTTTACTTCGATTGAAGACGCTATTCAAAATCATCCTGATTTGGTAACAAAATATTTTGGTAAGATAGTTCGCAATGATGATAATAAGTTTGTAGCTTTAAACTCTTGCTTTTTTAGTGGTGGTAGTTTTATTTATCTTCCCAAAAATACTTCATTAGATAGACCTTTACAAAGTTATTTCCGAATCAATAGTAAGAATATGGGTCAGTTTGAAAGAACTTTGATTATTGTCGACGATAACAGCAGTTTGCATTACATCGAAGGTTGTACAGCACCAACTTACAGTGACGATAGTCTTCATGCGGCAGTTGTTGAAATCTATGTAGGCAAGAATAGTACCTGTCGTTATTCGACTATTCAAAACTGGGCTACTAATATCAATAATCTAGTTACTAAAAGAGCTTTAGTCGATGAATCTGGTACGATGGAATGGATTGACGGTAATATTGGAAGTAATATTACAATGAAGTATCCAACCTGCATCTTAAAAGGGGATTATGCTAGCGGGACTTGTATTACGATTAGTGTAGCAGCTAATAAACAAATTCAAGATACTGGAGCCAGAATGATTCATCTTGGTAAAAATACCAAAAGTAAAATTATTGCTAAAAGTATCAGTTTAAAAGGTGGGAACTCCACTTATCGTGGTAAAGTTGATATTAAAGAAGGAGCGACTAACAGTGAATCAATCGTAAAATGTGATACTTTAATTATCGATGATATCTCAAAAAGTGATACTTTTCCAATTAACAGATGTGAAAATAATTCCAGTAGCATCGAACATGAGGCAACTGTTTCTAAGATCAGTGATGAAAAGCTATTTTATATTATGAGTAGAGGTATCTCGAAAGAAAAGGCTACTGAGTTAATCATCCTAGGATTCTTAGATAAATTTAAACAAGAGTTACCGATGGAATATGCAGTTGAATTAAATCAACTCATTAAAAGAGTTTTATAAAAAGTCATCATCTTTTAAATATTATACCTTTACATCTAACATTAAATTTATAATAAATTAAATTTAGTGTTTTTTATTGATTATTAGAATTAATCCTATTTTAATCTTATAATTTTTGAAATTTAGTTGTTTAAATAATTTTTTTGATCAACAATATAAATCTTAAATAAGTAATAAGTGACATTTGCACAATGTGACAAAAAGAATTACTCTTAGGAAGAAAGGAGGAGTTAGAATGTTGAATCAAATAGTTTTAGTTGGACGATTAGTCAGAACACCAGAGCTTAGAGAAACAGAAAGTAGTAAAAAGGTTACGACGATAACTTTAGCGGTGCCTAGAAGTTTTAAAAATATTAATGGTGAATACGAAACTGATTTTATCGATTGTGTTTTATGGGAGAATGTTGCCATGAATACCAGTGAATACTGTAAAAAGGGCGATATCATTGGCGTGAAGGGTCGCATCCAGTCAAGAACAATTGAAAAAGAGGATGGCAAAAAGTATTTAACTGAAGTTATTGCTGAAAAAGTGACTTTTTTATCAAGTAAGAACAAGGATGAATAATTTTATCCTTTTTATATTTTATTAATTAATAATTTAGATAATAATATTGATAATATATATTAATAAAAGCAACATCAAGAGACTTTTGTCTATTAAAGTATTCATTTTGACATTTTGCATAATTTATGATAGAATACAACGCATAAATTGAAATGGAGGACTTTAATAATGAAAGTTAAAAATATACAGGTTGGACTTATTACTTGTAGTAATATGGAAAAAATAGTTTTTATTAAAGAATCTTCATTTTTTAAAAAGTTCATAAAATTTGCATTGAAAGATAATGATGAAGAATATAAATGTGTCTTTAGTAGAAAAAAATATTGGTTAAAAAGAGATCAACTTGAACCTTTAACGTTTTTTATGGATATCGATCAAATTAGGATAGGTGTTAGTAAACGTAATTTAAGAGATTTTTATAAAGAAAAGGAATCAGAAATGAGAAAGGTTTTGGTGAAAAAGGGTAAAAGCAAAATAGGATTTCAATAAATTTGAATTTTCAGATATAGTTATAAACTAGCATATATTGAAGATATTTATTTTAATTAAATTACTTTGTTTACATACATTAGTAATTGTGTTAAAATCTATTTATATTTATTGGAGGTATAAAATGTTTGTTCCAGAAGTTTCTGATATGTCTGATGATCAGTTGAAAGAATGTTGTGAGGAATTATCAAAAAAATCAAAAGGATATAAAGCCCAACTTAGAGCAGTAATCAATTATAGCGATGGACATGATTATGCCGACATTTGTGAACCAGAATATTTAGATGATCATCAATTAAGTAATCAAAGTTTTGTAAAGGGATATAATTCACGTAGAAAAGAAATCAACAAAAGTGAAATTCCTGTACTTGTCAAAAAAAGATAAAATACAATTATGCCTTAAATATTCAATTAAACATTGAATATTTTTTATTTTTAAAGGAAACATTGCTGTTACTATTTAGTTAACTTTAAACAAAAGATGAAAGCATTTATCTATAATGAGGGTAGTAAAAGTTAACGAGGTGGGAAATGTTACTTGGAAAAAGGCTTAAAGAATTGAGAAAAAGCGTTGGCATGACTCAAAGTAATTTAGGAAGTCTAGTTAATGTTACTAAAGTTAGTATTTGCTGTTATGAAAAAGGCACTAGAACTCCAACTTTAGAAACACTAATTGATCTTGCTAATGTCTTTGGAGTCGATGTCAATTACCTGTTAGGAAATGATCAATATATTATATCTGATTCTAATGAAAAATATGGTTTAGTCGCATCAAATGAAGAAATAGCTATGTTGAAAGAATTAAGATTAAATTCAAAAATATATAATAAATTGCTGGATGATACCAAAAGAACGATTGAATACTTAGATAAGCAATTAAGATAAGGAACAGTAAGTTCTTTTTTTAGTTATTCAAATATGATAGAATAATACTGAAAGGATTATGAACATGAGTAAAAAGATAATCGAAGTTAAGAATTTAGAAAAGTATTATGGAAAAGTTAGAGCTGTCGATAACATCAGTTTTGAAGTTAAAGAGGGTGATTTTTTTGCTTTTTTAGGACCCAATGGAGCCGGTAAGTCGACGACGATTAATGTTCTTTGTACCATTCTAGAAAAAACCAGAGGGCAAGTTTTAATTAATGGGTTTGAGTTAGGTAAAGATGATGAGAAAATCAGAGGTAGTATCGGAGTGGTCTTTCAAAATTCTCATTTAGATAGTTTACTGACGGTGTATGAAAATATTCAAATAAGAGCTAATTTTTATCAGATATCATCTTTAAGATTTAAAGAAAGAATTAATTATCTCAGTAAAATGATCGGTATTAAAGATATCTTGAATCGTCAATATGGTAAATTATCTGATGGTCAAAAAAGAAGAGTCGATATCGCTAGAGCTTTAATTAATGAACCAAAGATTCTTTTTTTAGATGAACCGACAACTGGACTTGATCCTCAAACAAGGAGAAAAGTCTGGGAAGTTTTAGAAGAAATTCAGAAAAAGAATAAGACGACGATTTTTTTGACGACTCATTATATGGAAGAAGCTGTCAATGCCGACAAGATAGCAATCATCGATCATGGTAAAATTATTGTTCATGAGACACCGATGAAGTTAAAGGAAGAGTATACATCTAATATCTTAAGATTACTAGTTAAAGATAATCGTAAAATAATTAAATATTTAGATAAAAATAATTACGAATATAAGACTAAAGTCGATATTGTTGAAATAAAAGTTAAGAATAGTCTTGAATCTTTAAAGATTCTTAAAGATAATGAAGATAACTTGTCCAGTTTTGAAGTCCTTGAAGGAAGTATGGATCAGGTCTTTATCAGTCTGACTGGAAAAGAAATAAGAGGTGAAGAAAATGAATTTATTGTTTAGCTTGGTAAAAAGAAACTTATTAATGTTTTTTAGAAGTAAATCAGAAGTCTTTTTCTCATTTCTTTCAGTGATTATCATTTTAGGTTTATACGTCTTATTCTTATCAGATTTACAGGTTAAGAATATTGAAAGTGTTGCTAAAGGTGTGGAGGGGATAAAACCATTAGTAAATTCCTGGGTTATGGCTGGTCTTATTGCTGTTTCAACGGTGACACTTTCACTTGGGGCCTTGGGAAGAATTGTGGCTGATCGTCAAAGTCATGCCCTTGATGATTTTTTAGTCGCTCCCATTAATCGTAACAAAATATTTTTATCCTATATTTTATCGACGTTAATTATTGCTTTAGTGATATCCTTATCTTTGCTTGCCATAGCTGAAGTTTATATTCTTTCTTCAGGAGGAAGCCTATTAAGTGCAATAGAATTAATCAAAGTGATTGGAGTAATTATCTTGTGTGTCATATCATCTTCACTCTTGATGCTATTTATTGTCTCCTTCTTAAAGAATGAGCAAACACTTGGATTAGTGTCAACAATCGTTGGTACGATGATTGGTTTTTTAACCGGTGCCTATATTCCAATGGGAATTATGCCTAAAGGGATTCAAATCATTTCTAATATTATTCCAGTCTCGCAAGGAGCCTCGCTCTTAAGAAAGATATTTTTAGAAGTTCCTTCAGAACAAGTATTTAAAAGTGCTTCCAGTCAATTGAATGATTACTACAAGATGCAGGGAGTTACTTTATATTTTGGCAATTATGAATTAAGTGTTAATTTTATGATTTTGTACTTAGTTGGTAGCATCGTCTTATTTGCCATCATGAACATTATTAGATTTAAAAAGATGAAAGTTTCTTAAAACCTTCATCTTATCTTTCTTAATACTTTAGAATTATTTTCATCTTTATATTTATTTTTGTTCACTAGTTTTATGATGCCGTCTCTTAATTGTAAACAAAAATCTTTAAAAAGATAATTATCCTCCAAAAAACGATTTCGTAGTTCCCTGTTTTCAGGTTCAAGAGTTATAGCTTCATACCAATTTCTTTTTTTGTAATTTCTTTCAGTTGGTACACAAAGCATTGGATCACTATATACATGCTTTGGACATAGAGGTATCAACTGCCCATCTTCAAGTATCCAAGAGCATGCTACTAGTTGTAATATCAAGCCGACATTATCTGTATCTTTTAAGAATGTTGCCAATATTTCGCAATCCTTTAAATCATCAGTACTTTTTGAGTTATTTATTCTTTCAATTAATGTATCGACTGGGTCATAATCGAATTCATCAACATACTTTTTTTCGCCATTCATAACAAAATAAATTCGATTGGTTTTTCTCTCTTTTTGAAGCTTAATCCTTCTAGATGTTGGATTACAATAAGATCCATCCTCTCTAAGCTCATGATATCTAGCAAAGATGTCTCCTGGTTGGGTATATTCTTTCCAAGAAACCAATACTTTTTTTCCATTATTAAGTGTATAAATTGTTTCCATTAAAATTCCTCCTTCTCTTAATTCGTTATAATAACATATAATTAAAATTATGTCCATTATGTACATCCGATTTTGGTAATTATTGTCTCAAATTTTTAATTTTTCTAAATTTTTATCTGTAAGGCATCTTAAAAATTATGAGTTAAGAACCCTTTATTTTTCTTTTGATTTATGCTATCCTTATAATAGGAGGGGATAAGCTTTGAGAAATATTTTATCCAACTTTATTTATGGAATAGTTATCTGTCTTTGCAGTTATCTAGCAGTAGCCAATGTTCTACATATTATTTATTTAAATCATTATGAAGTATTCAATTTTGATAATCAGCCTATTTCTAACATCGATAAGAATATTGAAGAGTTAGATACTAAAGTTAAAGAAATATCAGAACTTGGTAGTAAGATGTTTACCGAGGATGAGCTAGCAATTATCAACGACAATTTTTCGACTATTCTAGAAAACATCAGAGCCAACGTTTTATTGAGTTATAAGGGTGTTAGAAAAATATATTTTAAAGATTTGTTAGAGTTAGATTTAAGAATCAATCTAAATATAAGTCAAAACATTTCTACTTTAAATATATTATCTAAATATGATCAGTCCCTTAGTAGTTATGTCAAAGTTTATCAATCAAATTTTGTCAGTTCTGCTTATAATAGTGAAGCTCTCGTACAAGAAGTTTTTCAATCCTACAGATATCATACCTTAGATTTATTTAGTAGCAATATAATTGAACCGACTAATCGTAAAATAATTTCACGGATCTATAGATTTGATAATTATATAGTTCAAGAAAATTATTTGGCTGATTTAGTTTTAAAGATAGGTCGTGATCAGAATGCATAAAACATTTAGAATTATTAGTTATGCTTTGTTTTTAGTTAATTTTCTGATGTTATTTAGTAATTATGCATCATTTACAGATTTCAGTTTTATGAAGTTGGTGCTTTGTTTAATAGTTGTCTCACTTCTTTTGATTATAAGTATCATTCAAGTGATTAGAAAGAATAAAATCATCGAAGATGAAAAATATAATTTCATGTTCCTGTTTGTCAATATAATCGTCTTAATCATATTATTAAGAGATAAGTTTGATGTCATGATACCTCTCGGATCAGCTAATGATGTTACCTATTACAGTTCATCAACTAGTGGTCTGTTTATTGATTATAATTTAGTATATATATCTACAATGTATGTTGGTGTCTTGTTATATAATTTACTGAATCAGACAGGTAAAAGAAAGAAATTTTAAGACATAGGCAGTATTTAAATGATAGGAGACAATTCATTTCTTGTCTTTTTATTAGTTGTGAACTGGATATTAATTTAACATTGAAAATATTACATTTTAATTTTTTTGTCATCGCCAAAATAATGGTTAATTTTGATCATTTGTGGTTTTAAACGTTTGTAATAAATATTTTTTAGATACTTATAAGATCTTTCCTTTCGCATAGCACATCTTCCATATTCATGGAAAACACCTAATTCACGAAAAACTTAACCTTTTTTAGATCGATGGATAAGGAGTATTCTTTTTCTAAATTATTATAGTTTATAACGATTCTTTTTAGAAAGTCATAAGACATTCCGAAAGAGCCAGCAGCAAAGGGAACAAAGTCATGGTAAATATTTCTAGTTCTAATACTTTCAAAATCAATAATTGATATTTGATCTGTCAAAGAATTATATAGAACATTTTGAGATCTTAAGTCTCCATGGGTCATGGCAGTAATTTCGTCACTCAAATCACGGTTTTCGAAATTTTCAATTTTGTTTGCCATTTCTTTTTTGTCATCTTCATTAAGAATGCTTGAAAAATATTGAAAAACATCTCTTAATTTTGGCTCTAAGCATTGTTGTAATTCTGAAATTTTATTAATAAATTGTTTTTGGTGTAGATAATTTAAAAATTTAGCAATTTCTCTACTTACAGATTCTTTTTGATCATTAGATAATGTCTCATATACTTCTTCAGTAAATTCAATGCCGGCATATTGTTCCAAAATATAATTGTTTCCCATAGTAATTACTTTGGGAATAAAAACATTGCCAGTGTAATTTTTTAAGATTAAATCTCTTATATCATAACTTTCTTTCTGCAAAATGACCCAATCATTATCTTTGCAATCATTCGCCATTTTTAAAACAAAAGATTCATTCTTGACATTGTGAACTAGATATACTGAAGTTCTAGCACCACTAGTACCAATTTGTTCTTTAATTTTATATTCATTTCCTAATTGACTCTCAAAATAACTTTTTTCTATTTCTGAAAGTCTATTTTTTTTACCAGTTTTTTTAAAATATTCAATCATAACTTAACACCTACACTATAAACATATTATAACATTTTTTTAATCTTAGCTTTTATTTTTTTATCATCGACAGTTGTTTCTTCACTTTCTAAAATTCTTTTTAATAACAGTTCATAATTGATTCGCCAATCCTTCTGCATCATTAATTTTCTATTTTGCCACAAGGCATTAGGGCCACTACAACGACTAAGATCAAGCCAAAATCCACCATCGATAAGTTCTAGTCTTTGAGCTTTTTTGTTTTCGGTAGCTTGATAACATTCTTGAATGTTATTACTAACTAGCATCACGGCACAATAGTTTTCAATGGCTCGTACTCTAATTAAATTTAACAATTGACTTTCATACATTCTTTTATTGACTGTATCCCATTTATTGATAATAATAAATCGTGGATTGTCGATTTTACTAATTTCATTTGAATAAACTAATTTTGCTACAGCTTCTGGTTTAAATATACCCTCTTTTTTAACAATTCCGATGACAATATTAGATTTTTTAGATGGAAGAAGGTATAATTCTTCACTAATTTTAATTAATTTGTCAGAATTAAATATTTCTTTAGATAAAAATAAATCTTGATACTTATTAATACTTTGTTTTTGCGATAATCTTTCATCTGGTTGCAAGTCTGTTTCCTTAATCTGAGGATTAAATTCATATGTAATAAGAGTACTGTTTAAAGATAAAGGAGTAGGGAATGAAACTAATTTTAGTCCTTGAGGGTTATATCCAAAAGTCATCGATGAATTTCTCTTTGTCTCATCATAATGACTCATGGTACAAAGTGAATAACAATTATTTTCAATCGCTCTAACGCGAACTAAGTCAGTCCACTTATGATAATCAACATGGCCACCAGTCGAATTAATTAAAACATCAATTCCAGCTACTCCATAAGCTCTACTAAATAGAGGATGATAAATATCGTAACAGATTGTCATTCCAATATTTATTCCCTTTTGTTTTATCGGCAAAAATATATCATTAATTTTGTCACTATAATTTCCTATCGAAAGCGGCGATAGATCAGTGGCTGTATTTTTAAGATACATTTTAAATGAGGTCTCATCGTGAGAAGCCCAAGGATTGCAGTAAATAGAATAAATACATCTTTCACCCTTATTGTTGTGATCAATGTGACCATAAATTATAGGACAATTAGCTTCAAAGGCAATTTGCTGAGCAAGATCATAATATTGTTCTTTTTCAACTCCCTTTTGAAAAGAAGTCCAGGGATTAATCATTGAAAGCTTTTCAGTATAAATAGAGAAGGTATTTTCCGGACAGACAAATAAGTTGAAGTTATTATCAGAAGAGAGAGCCGTGACTCTTTTAAATTCTTTTTTAGCATCTAAAATACTTTGAGAGTTTTGCAAATATAATCCAACTTTCATTGTAATCCCTCCTGTTCTTGTTGCTTATTATATACTCAATAAAAATATTTTACAATAAAATAAAATCCCAATAAAAAATTTAATATTTAATTGATGTGATATAATGTATTTACATAGCAAGCAGAAAGGGGAAATTTAAAATGGGGAAAGCAAGCTACTCTCAAATTGGCAATGTTAATCCTTCTAAAATCGTTCGAAAAGGGTTAGAAGTACAGGACTATGTTTTTTTCTATAAAAACGAAGATCTAAATAATGCTAAGTTAGAATATTATTTTGATCAAATTATGCATGTCGAATATGTAGATGGTGAAAGAAAAAAGGAAAGTTTTAGTCCCTTAATACATCTTTCAATTATTGTGGATGATAAAAACAAAAAATCTTTTACTTTTGATTTTATGATCGAGATGGATATAGATATGTTGAATAAATTATCTGATAAACCTAATATTATAAATGAATATGTAATTGATGGCGAGATATTCTTTGATAATCCTTATGTTGATAAAAATGGACCATTATTTGCTTATCTTGAGGAAAGTATGTATCATGACAATCCTCACTTTTGGGTAGCTAAAATAAAGAAAAATAAATTTGTCTTTAAAATATCTTATCCTGAAGAAAGTTTATTCATTTGGTTTGTTGTTAGTTTTAAATAATTAAATATCTTAAGGTATTAAAAAAGCAGTAATTTTTACTGACTTTTTAGTTTTTTGGCTTTTTGGTAAAATTTCTTCCATCCTTATTTTGTAAGTTGTCTTCTTTGGCTTTTGGTTGGCTGTTTTGACCCGTAAGAAGATTTTTAAATTCTTGTAATTCTTGTATCTTATCATCAATTTCTTGTGATTTATCACCAGCACTATTTATTTCAGTAACTTGCTCTTTTGTTTTTCTCTTTGCAAGTGCATTAAAATCGACTACTCTTTCATTTTTTATTGTTTCTTTCAGTTCCTCTAATATTGTTTGTTGTTCCACCAATGATAATTTTGATATTGGTCCTTTAGAATCGATAATGATAAACTCACCATCTTCTAATTTGAACAATATCTTATTTTTTCCTTCATCATCAGTTAAAATACCATAATAAATGCTAGTTTTATTCTTAGCAATTTTAGACTTGCTAGCTAATTTTACTGCATTTAGCCATGTTGGTTTTAATTTGTAACTTTCTTCTTCTTCCTTAGTAAATGGTATTATGCAATCCATAACTCTTAGTTCATCTATTAAAAATGGTCTAGCATCAATATATTCAAATAAGCTTTTAAATTGGAGTAATATGTTGACAATAGGAAGATATAAAGATAAATGTTCTATTTTGTTTTCGTAGGAATTTGATTGCTCTTCTTGTTCTCCTTGTTCTTTTAATTCTTTTAATCTGTTTAAATCTATTTTGTAACCTTGATCGGCAATATCTTTAACAAACTTAAGTTTTAAAGAAATGTCAAGAACTTTGCTAGTCAAAACTGATCCCATCCAAAGAATTAATAATTCCATTAAATCCATTTTCCTTTTCTCCTTTTTAGTAAGATGACATGTATCCTATCACAAATGAATTCTTTTGTCAATTTTAAATAAAAACCGAACCATTTCGGTATGGTTCGACTAAATTCTATTGGAGCGTTTGGATAGGTTATCTCAAAAAAATACCTATTTAAACACTAATATTAAGTGATAAGATTAACTTACAAATAGATTATACCACATATTTTTGAAAATTGATATTTTTTTATTTGTTTGCATGAACCCAGTAATATGATTAATACGGCTTACAAACAGCTTGACTAAAAAGCCGTTTGCCAATAAGCCTATCATATCACTGCCTACAAACAAATAAAAAA
>CAZBQC010000021.1:0-17600 GCA_964494015.1 uncultured Muribaculaceae bacterium | reverse complement strand
TTTTGGTGCTCGTCGAGGGACTCGAACCCTCACAACTATTCGTTACACGATTTTGAGTCGTGCGCGTCTACCGATTCCGCCACACGAGCGAATTACAAATAAGATTATACCATAAAATATTGGAAATCCAACTATAAATTTTAAATTATTATGTTATAATTTAAACATATGAGGAGTAAGATAAATGGATTACGATGTAAAAATAGAAGAATACAGAATAAGTGCTAGAACCTCTGCTATTATTTATAATAGTGATTTAACTAAAATTTTAGCATTTAAAGGTACAGATAAAGATTACTATTTATTACCTGGTGGGAGGATAAAAATCAATGAAGATAGTAAAACTGCTATTTCTAGAGAGATAAATGAAGAATTAGGCTGGGGACTTGATTATCGGTTTCTAGCCATCGAAGAAATATTTTTGACTTATAAAGAACTTAAAAATCATCAATATTGTTTTGTCTATCAAGCGATTTATAATGGAAAAATAAATTCTCATTTTTATGGACTAGAAGATAAATATCAAATATATGAATGGATCGATATTAAAGAGCTTGAAAACTATAATATCAAACCTAAAGAAATCAAGGATATTATTAATAATAACTGTAATCATATAATTATTAAAGAATAGACAAAAAATAGTTGGTAAAACACTAACTATTCTTCCTTATATTGAGATTGATACAAGTATATCTCTTCGTCAATCTCTTTTTCTTCTGGTTTAATTACTGGTAAATCGGAAGCAGTACTAAGACCAAAATAATCTAAAAATTCATTGGTTGTTTTATATAAAATTGGTCTACCTGGCAAATCACTCCTGCCTATCTCTTCGACTAATCCTTTAGCAACTAATTTTCTCACCATTTGGCCACTGTCGATGCCTCTTATTTCATTGACACTAATTCTAGTAACTGGTTCATTGTAGGCAATAATGGCTAAAGTCTCTAAAGCTGCCTGTGATAAACTATTAGACTCTTCGGTTTCAATTAATTTCTGATAATAGGGACGATGTTCATCCTTGGTAGTAAATTTATAGGTATTCCCTAAGTATTGGATTTGAAGGCCATGATTACCTTGGCAGTATCTTTCTTTTAATTTATTAATTAAATCATTTACTTCTTGTTCATCAATATTTAAAATTGCTTTGATTTGATCGATGGTTAAACCATCGTCTCCAACGACAAATAATAATCCTTCTAAAATTGCTTCTTTGTTCATCTTATCTTGCCTCACAGTAAATATTATCAAAATTATTTTCTTGAATAATATTTATTTCTTTTTTATTGGCCATATCTAAAATAGCTAAAAAGGTTACAATGATATATTCACGATTTTTATATTCAAATAAATCAAAAAAGCTTACTTGCTGGTGTTTAATAAGTTTATGTCTAATGTATTTTTTTCTGTCTTCAATTGATAATTCAACATTTGTCACTTTTGTCGAAAGTGGTTTGTCTAACTCAACTCGCTTTAAAAACCTCGAAAAAGCATCGACTAAGTCCGTAACTGTGACGTTTTCGATAATGACCTTTTTATTTTCATCAGCAAAATCCAATAAATTAGCTGATTTCTTGGTGAAAAACCGATCACGATCCTCTCTTAATTTTCGAAAGCTATCTGTTATATCTTTATATTTTTGATACTCAATTAGTTTACTGATCAATTTTTCTTTGGGATCTTCCTCTTCTTCCTCGGTTAATTGATTGGGAAGAAGCATTCTTGACTTAATTTCGACTAATTCACTAGCCATTACTAAATAACTGCTAGCAATATTTAAATTAATTTTTTCGAACTTCTTTAAATACTCTAAATATTGATCGATAATTGTTTCCAATTTAATATCCCAAATATTGACTTTAGCTTTTTTAATTAAATGAAGTAATAAATCAAGTGGTCCATTAAATTCTTCTAAATTTACTTCATATTCCATACTTAATCCTCTTTCGTAAATTAATTATTAATTTCAGCCTCGTTGACAATTTCTTGATTTGATTTCTTAATTAAATCAAAAACAATGATCGAATCAGATATTTCTAGACTCTCAATAGCTAAATCATTATTTTTTTGAATGTAGTCATCGCTGATTACCGCATCTGATAAAGCCAAATATTCTTCTTTCTGACTATTATAGTAAACTTTGTTGGTAACCCAGTTACTGTTGGCAAAGATGACTAAATTGTCATCCAAGGTATTAAAAATGTCTTTACCAAGCGTATATTTATTAAAGAAACCAAACATATTACCAAGAGTTGGCATCACATTGTACATGCCAGTAACCGTGGTGATTTCCTTGTCTAAAAGAGCATTGCCCTGACTGTTTTTTGTCCAAATGATAAGTGGTACTTTACGATTAAGCTCGTACTGGTAGTTATCAAATATTTTGTAATTAGGATCATCCTTGTCTAAGATGCCATTCGTGTCTTTGTCATAATTATATAATCTAATATAATCATTTAAAGGAAGTCTCGCATCATGATCCCCATAAATGACGATGACAGTATTCTCAAGTAACCCTTCACTGTCCATTTTTTCGATAAACTCGCCAATAGCTGAATCAGCATAATGAACTGATTTAAAGTAATTACCTAATTTTGTACCCTCCATATAAGGATAGGTGATGGTTTGAACTTCACCATTGTCATTGATAGCTTGTTCTTCGATGTTGACAGGGAACTCTCCGTACTTATTAACCTGACTAAATGGGGTATGATTAGTTAACATAATCAAAGTACCATAGTATGGTTTCCCTTTTTCATTGATAGTCTTGATTTTATCAACTGTCTGTCTGAAGAAGGACTTATCCGATAGTCCCAAACCGATCTTTTCATCGATTACGAAACTACTCTTACTATAGAACTTATCATAACCTAAACTTTTATGCATGGCATTTCGATTCCAAAAATCGCCGGTATTGGCATGCATACTAAAGGTATAGTAACCAAGAGCTTTCAATGACTTAGGAATTGAAAGATATTCACGATCAAAGTAATTGACATTAACAGTTCCACTTTTGACTGGCAATAGACCAGTATTGAAAGTAAATTCGGTATCGCTACTCGTTCCAACACTTACTTGGGCATAGAAATTATTAAAGTATAATCCCTCGCTAGCTAATTTATTTAAGTTAGGAGTAACTTCTTGTCCATTAAATTTTAAACCTAAAGCGATCGTTTGAAGACTTTCTCCGTGGATGACAATAATATTTTTACCCTTAAAAATATTGGTATAACTATTAGTAACCGATTTTTTTTCTTCACTATAGTATTCTTTAAACTTTTTCATGGCACTATCGTAACCAAATAAAGTACTGATTTTTGGTTGCATCGATTTAACAAAATCATTGACATGATAAGTATAAATACCAAATTTTATAACTAAGTATTCCCTATTCCACTGATTGGTTAAACGACTAACTTCAAGTGGTTTAAGTGAAATAACGACACTAAATAATAAGACAGCATCAATTAAAAGTGTTTTCCAATAATTTCTCTTAAGCACCGCTTTTGATTCATATTTGTTTAAGAATTTATCTTTCTTTCTAGATCTTAAGTACACAATAATTAAAAAGATTGGTGCCCAGATATAGAGTATATCTTTAATCTGTAAAACATTTTCCATGACAGCATCTCCTACTTCGGAGATGAATTTACTAGTAGCAATCAAAGAGATCGATGAAAAAGATGTATAAAAAGTATAGTAAGCTGAATTGATGACACAAATAGCAGTCATAATAATCGTTAAAATGACAAAATAAAAAATACGATTTTTATGCTTTAGAAGGAATGAAAAAGCTCCAAGAAAAAGAACAATTGTAAAATCAGAAACAATCGGTTTAGGATAAATGGCACTCTCGATGGTACCAATTGTCAAAAGACGAAGGAGCATTGAATTAATAACATTGATAATCACAAAAATAAATAATAAACGATTGCTATTATTTAAATCTTTAATCGTATCAATTAATTCTTTCAACATGTTTTTGACATAACTTTTAAATGTTTTTAAAAAGTTTACTATTTTTTGTTTCATAAATCACCCTTCTTTATATGAATTGTTATTTACTTTCGCTAACGACATCTAAATACTTTCCAGTATTAAGAGCCATTCCTAAAACAAATAAATATGAAAGTAAATAAATCCAAAGCATCAGTACAATTATATTAGAAATGCTACCATAAAAAATATTATAATTAGTAAAATGTTCGACGTAGTAAGAATATATTTCTGTCGATAAAATCCAACTGATTGTCGTGAACATTGCACCATAATTAGTATGTTTACTAAGTATTTTTTTGTCGGGAGACAAGGTATAAAGTAATTTAATATTAAAGAAAATTAGCAAGAGAGATAATGGATATTTTATGACTTGATAAATAAGATGAATACTATCGATGACGTTATTATTAATCTTTTCTCTTAAAACTTTAAAGATGATGTCACCAAAAGCTGGTACCAACATTACGAAAATCAATAATAGGATCATGATAATGGTCATAATAATTGATTTGATCCTCTGTTTTATAAAGTTATCACCCTTGATTTTATAAATACTGTTAGACGTGGTAATCATGGCATTACAACCATTAGCAGCTAAGACAAAGGAAGTAATTAAAAAAAAGGCTAAGTTAAAGTTTAAGCTTTTTCCTTTGGCAAGAGGAAGAAACAATTCATTAACACTTTTAGGAATAATATCGGTAAGTATTTCTTGCATCTCGTTAATCGATAGATAACTCCCAATAATTCCAAAAATGGCAATTAGAGGAATGATCGATAAGACAAAAAAGAAAGCTAAATGTCCGGGTAGAATTTGCATCTCTGGTAGAATAATCGTATTCTTAACTCTTTTAAAAAACTTTGAAAATCTAACTTTCATATTTCTCCTTACTTATAGCTTTCCTTATCTGTTCTCATTTCTAAAGTTGCTTCATTGATGGCGTCATCGATGGTTTTAATATCGTCAGTTATCATACTAAATCCAAGTGCTGCTCCAAAACCATAAGGTAGTTCCTTTAACTCCTTAGATAATTTTTTACCATAGGTAGCAATCTGATTCTCACTATAACCAACTAAATAAATTAAGAATTCATTGCCATCAGTTCTAATTATTTCACTATTTTCTAATTGATTATTGACTAAAACGCTAGCCGCTTTGACGATTAAGTCGTCTCCTTTTTCATGACCATAATTGTTATTGACATATTTGACATTGTTCAAATCGACAATAATGATTGATTGAGGATAAACCTTTCTGTTATCCCAATCTTTAATTTTTAATTTCAAATAATTACGATTCTTTAAAGAGGTCAACATATCAGTATATCTTTTACGGTCTTCTTTTCTCATCAACTTCATTTTTCTTCTATTTTTAAGCATTAAATAACTGATTGACATTAAAAATAAAGGAATAAATACCAACGATAAAACAATTAAATAGGTTTCTTCAAAAGTCTTACGGTCGAGAATTGATGTTTTCATGTTGATAAGACCGGTATTACGATATTTATAGTAGGAATTAGTAGCAATAATATAGTTAAATAGATCATAAAAAGTCTTATTATCACTCTTGACCATAAATCGATAATCATTCGTCATATAGTCAGTATAAACAACTTCATAATTAGCTAACTTACTGTTTTTATAATAGTTATATAGTTCGTGATCTAAAACTAGTAAATTATCTTTTGACTTACTTAGTAGTTTTGATAAACTGCTACTTGTCTCGATATTGACTCGAGCATTATCTTTAAAATAAGTATACAGTGAATTACTACCGATCATCCTGATGGTCTTTCCTTTTAATGATTCAAAGGAATCGACAACCTCATTGACGCGAAATTTCTTTAGGACCACATACTTTTCGATAAAAGTTGATGTCGTACTTAAAAATTTGCCATCACTATAATTAAAATAATCTAAATAAATATCGACATCGCCATTTTTGATTGCTTTTTTTAGTTCGGAAAGACTATGATATTTACGATAAGTGAAATCGATATCAGTTAGTCTTTTCATACGGCTGATGTATTCCCCTGCTATGCCACCTAGAGTATCCTCAATGGTAACTTCATAAGGAAGGTTTTCAACATAACCATAAGTATAATTTTTCGACAGTAAATCGGTTCTGGTTTTGTCATTAATAATATTTTTACTAATGTAGTAATTAAGTAAGTAAGAGTTATACTCTTCGACGTACTTTTTTTCTTTCCAATTCAAAAAGTATTTTTTAATAATATCATTTAGTCGACTTTCATTATCAGATAAAGTTAAAACGATTTTCTTGCTATATTCAGTAAAGTAGTAATTGAGATGATAATTTTTATTGCCAATCGTATTATCTAAACTCATCACATAAGGAACGATGGCTAAATTGACGACCCCATTATTTAAACTATTAAAGAGATCACTTTCATTACTATAACTTTTGTAAGTGATGTCTCCTCCAGATTTTAAATAATACATTATTTCTGAAGAATCACTGTTTAAGACTCCTACCACATAGTTAGAGAAATCAGCTGGGCTGTTAAGTTTGATACTTTTAGTACCTATCGCTACATAACCATCTTCAAAAATTAATAAATCTTTACTAGATAATTTTTCTTCATTATCCAAGATGCGAATTCGATAGTTACTTCCAGTTGCTTCATTTTCAACTAAATAAGGTATCTTATTAAATTCGATACCGGTATCTTTTTGAAAATCATCGATAAAGGAAAAAAAGACTCCTGAACCATTTAATCCATAGACAGCCAAATTATTGATAACTTCAAAATCGACGATTCGCTCATTATTATCGTTTAACCACTTTTTATCTCCTGCTGTCAGTTTAGTCGCATTATCTTCATAATTATAGTAAAAATAAACTCCCACAAAAACTAAGGCAGCAATAATAAGGGGGATGATGATAAATAATTTCTTTTTATTCTTCATTGGTCGTTACCTCTCGATCCTTTGTAAAAATTAAAACATCACTAGTTGGATTCTTATAGCCAATAATTGGAAAATTATTTAATTTTTCGTCACTTTTCTTGACAAAAACTTGAAAACTATAATAAGATTTTTCATCTTTGGAAAATTTATCTAAAACTGCGTTGGCAATTTTTTTAGCATCTTGAATAGAGGTCGCATCAGTTACTTGGACGATAAAACAAATGATTTTACCATGGATACTTTCAGTAACTTTGACCACTTTTTTATCCTCTTTTAAATAGTTGATGGCTAATTCGATTTCATCTTCACCAACCTTATATTTTTCGATATTATCAAGACGATCGCCATAAATGGCTTTTTTAGTATTAGGTAAAACAATACTTTCAATTTTTAATCCCAATACTACTAAAGACAAAAAGATAATTATCGTGATAATAGTAAATTTATTTTTCTTAAAAAATCTCATTTAAACTTTCCTCCAATTATCATTATTATACAGCATATTGTGCCAATAATCAATTTACATCTTTAAGATATTAAGCAATAATTCATTAACTAACACCGGGTCAGCAGTCCCCTTTGTTTCCTTCATAACCTGACCGATTAAGTACTTGAGAACTTTTTCATTACCATTTTTATATTCGCTAACCGAAGCCGAACTATTGTCAACGACTTGATTAATTATTTTAATTAAATCTTCTTCATTATTCATAACCTTAATACCCTTTTCTTGGATTAATTCATCGATCGTTAAATCTCTTTCCAGGATGTCGACAAGAAGATCTTTAAAAATTTTATTCGTTATTTCCTTGTCATCTAGTTTATGAACTAAATCTAAAAACTTAGAAGGAGTTAATTTAGTAGCAAATATTCTTAAATTATTTTTGTTTAGGTAGGCTTGAATATCTCCTAAAAGTAAGTTAGTGGCTGTCACTAAGTTAATATTATCAAATTGTTCTAAATAATCTGATAGGTCTTTATTTTGAATAATCTTGTTGGCATTTAATAAACTGACACCTCCTTGAAGATACTTTTTTCTTCTTTCATCTGGTAAGACAGGAAGTGTTTCAATCACTTGCTTTAGATAGTCATTAGTCAAATTAACTAAAGGTAAGTCAGGTTCGGGAAAGTAACGATAGTCATTACCAGTTTCTTTAACACGCATTGAAATCGTCTTATTCAACTTATCGTCATATCTTCTCGTTTCATCGATAACCTTGTCGCCTCTTTCCAATAATTCTCTTTGTCTAATAATCTCTTGTTCAATAGCTAGACCAACATTAGTAATTGAACCAATATTTTTAATTTCAACTTTCGTACCTAAAATTTCTGAGGTTTCTTCTCTTAAAGAAACATTCGCATCACAACGCATACTACCCTCTTCAATTTTACAATCTGATACATCACTATAGAACAATAATTCTCTTAATTTTTCCAAATAAAGGACCGCTTCCCTGCTACTTTCGATGACTGGTTTACTGACAATTTCAATTAAGGGAACACCAGAACGATTAAAATCCAATAAACTAGAATTTTTAGTATGAATACTTTTACACGTGTCCTCTTCGATGTGTAATTCTTCAAGCAGGATCTTTTTTAATTGTTCATTAACTTCGATCTCGACATAGCCACTATACCCAAAAGGTGTTTCCTTTTGAGTGATTTGAAAATTTTTAGCATTGTCTGGATAAAAATAATTCTTACGATCAAAATGAAGATGCTGATTAATTTGGCAGTTTAAAACATGAGCGGCTTTAATTGCTAAATTGATAACTTCCTTATTTAAAGTGGGAAGTGTTCCAGGATAACCTAAATCGATAGCATTGGTATTGGTATTAGCTAAGTCACCATAATTATTAGGTGAACTGGAAAATAATTTGGATTTGGTTTTAAGTTCGACGTGAACCTCGATACCAATTGTCGGAATTAATTTACTCATTAACCTTACCTCCTACCTTTAGTTCTTTCTCTAGGAAAGCTGCTAACTGATAGATAACAGCTTCCTTAAAAGAATCACCAATTATTTGTAAGCCAATCGGCAATTTTTCGGAATTAAAACCGACCGGAACACTAAGAGCAGGAAGCCCTGCCATATTAGCAGGAATGACTAAAACATCATCCATAAAACTTCTTAATGGATTATCCTTTCCCGTATTAAAGCCATAGGCAACGGTAGTTGCAACTGGTCCGATAACTAGATCATAACTCTTGAAAATTTTCTTGAAACTTTTACGAATATCATCTCTTATTTGAAGAGCTTTATTGTAATATATCTTAGCATTTTCACCACTTAGAATATAACTACCAACCATGATTCTTCTTTTAACTTCGTTTCCAAAGCCAAGGCCTCTCGTCTTCATATATAATTCATCGACACTTTTAGCATCTGGATAAGAATATCCATACCTAACTCCATCAAAACGAGCTAAATTGCTACTCGCTTCCCCCATTGCGATAATCTGGTAAAGTAGTGAAGCTTTATCAAGATGGTGAATGTCAACTAAATCAACTTTTACATCGTGTTTTTCTAAAAATTTTTTTATCATTTCGACTTTATTTAAAACTTCTTGTTCGACATTTTTTAAAAAGAAAGTTGGAATGGCAATTTTCATTCCTTTTATATCCTGACCAATTAATCTTGTAAAATCTTCGGTGGTTTTAATACTGGTCAAATCCTTATCATCTTCGCCACTGATAACATTTAATAATAGAGCATTTTCATAGACAGTTCTAGTCATCGGACCAACTTGATCCAAACTGGAACCAAAAGCGACAACACCATACCTGGAAACACGACCATAAGTTGGTTTCATGCCGACAATCCCACAGTAACTGGCTGGTTGGCGAACGCTTCCACCCGTGTCACTACCTAGTGAAAACGGTGTAATACCACCGGCGACACAAGCAGCACTTCCACCACTGGAACCACCAGTAATTTTATTTTTATCCCACGGATTAAGTGGCACACCAAAATAACTATTCTCGCTGGTTGACCCCATGGCAAACTCATCCATATTGGTTTTACCGACAATAATCATGTGACTCTTTTTAACTTTTTCAATTAAAGTTGCGTCATAAATAGGCATAAAATTATCTAAGATATGAGAGGCACAGGTTGTCCTTAAATCTTTGGTTAAAATATTATCTTTGACCGCAATCGGCATTCCAAATAATAAATTATCAACTTCTAAATTTTCTAATCTTTTAGCTTCTTCAATTGCTCTTTCTTTATCTAAAGTAATGAAAGCATTCAAATCACGATTAGCTTCAATTCTCTCAAAGCATTCTAAAACTAAATCAATGGATTTGATTTCTTTCTTTTTTAATTTATCGTTAATCGTTAAGATATCTAAACTCAAATAATTAGTCATTGATCATCACCGGCACTTCGATAAAATTTCCGCTTTTCTTGGGAACATTTTTCATAACTTCGTCGATTGATAGAGTTTCTTCCGCTTGATCTTCTCTTAGTTTAGCTCCGTGCTCAACTGGCGTGATTAATCTCTCTTCATCGAAATCATTTAAGACTTTTATTTTATCTATTTCATCGATCATGATTTTTAACTCTCTTTGAAACTTCTCGATCTCTTTTTCCGTTAGTTCAATCCGAGCTAATCTAGCGACATGTAAAACTTCTTCTCTAGTTAACTTTTCTTTCATAAAATTTCCTCACAATCAATTAATATTATAACATCTTTTTTTCTATTTGCGGACTTTTTTAGAAGAAAAAGGAGTGTTGAATTCAACACTCCTTAATATTTTAGATGATTTAGGAAAATTAGTTTTTACCGAATTACATCGTTAAAGTAAATGGATTAGTAGGTGTACCATCACCCGACGCTATCTTAACATTAGATTTAAGATAAATTGATAGACGAACTGGCGTATTATCAGAATAAATAACATTACTTGCATATCCAGTAGAATTTATTGAATATAAACTGCTAGCAGTTTTTGGGGTAATAATCGTCATTTCACTTGATGACTCAGGGTTACTTGCACTTCGACTAGCAAATATTTCTCCTAATCGAGATAATCCTACTTTAGCATTGACACTACTTGTCGTTTTAATACAGGACCTAGTCTTAGTACCACCACTTGCAATGGGATTGACTGTTGCACAGATGCCGGCTTTATAACTGATTCCATCTCCTACTGTTGCTAAATACCATACTCCCTCTTCAATCATATTTTGCCAAGTACTACCTAGCGAACCGTACCAACCACTGGCTGTATTATTATTTAAGTATCCTCCCCAATATCCTATTTCGCCTAATGGATTATATAAAATACTGGTACTAAATGGTTTTTCTATTATTGTTCCACCACTATCTGTTAGGTAATCAATTTTTATTAATTTAGTTAGACTATTTTTTATTTCGATAATTCGATAATTTTCATTATTAAATCTGACATATTCACCACTGTATCGAGTATTTAAATTATTATTTATTAAATTGCTTTCCTGATCATTGTCACCTTCTAAGCGATAGGGATTATTAATTGTGCCACTGCCACTTGTTATTCGAATACTTGTTTTTAAATTTATGGATGGACGAACACTATAATTAGTATTAGCATAGCCAACAGAACTACTAGCTCCATTGGTGGCTACATAACGAACACTTGTTGAATCAAAGTTAGTTATAGACCACCAATAATGTCCAATATTCAAATAACCATTGGCAACGGTTGTATTAGTAGCGCTCCTTGCATATTCATAGATGTTTAAAAGACCGACTATTCCTGAAACCATTATGGTATTGGATGGTTTTGTACTCGGATGGGTTGGTGTCGCATTCCAACTGTAATTTGTAACAAGATAGTTAGTTGGATATCTTAATGTATCACCAAAATCTTCGTTTAGCCACTGATAAATAAAACTGTTTTGGTAATTTGTTCCCCCACTTCCTCCATTCTCTAATGTCCCGTTCCAAGACATACTTGTTATACTATCTTGAGTTATTGTCTTTACTGATGTTACTACTCCGGCTGTTTTATTTAAGGCAACTATTCGCCACATCTTTCCACTGTACCAAAGATAATTATTTGGTTTATAGTTAACGTCATTCACTGTTCCAACAATAAAGGTCTGATCAGTATCTCCTGCTTCGGTATATAAATTACCTGATAAATCCGTATTAATTTTCTCTAATAATGTTGGTGGCATACTCTTTGGTGTCATATCTCCTTTGACTTGAATCTTGATAGAAGCATACTTGCTTTGAAATTCAGT
Source organism: uncultured Muribaculaceae bacterium (assembly GCA_964494015.1). Lineage (GTDB taxonomy): Bacteria > Bacillota_I > Bacilli_A > RF39 > UBA660 > CAZBQC01. Next base: position 5,434 of record CAZBQC010000021.1, on the reverse strand, counting down.
TGGAGTATAGGTATTCTTTCCTGAAACATAATCTGTATCACTGATTAGAATCCGCTCAGTATTTAACCAAAATCTTAACAAATAACTTCTAATTATTGGACTCCCCTGTGATGTTCCACTCGGAATTGTATCGATTAGTAGTCTTGCACCAGCACTCGATAAATTAAGCGGAGAAGCTGGTCCATAGACTGGTGTTCCTACTCCATCGGTAATATATAGTTTCATTTCGTCATCACTGAATCTAGTTTTTCCTACGACATCACTTCCAAGCACCGCTAATACTTCATAGTAAATCGGATCTGTTCCCGTATTATAACCACTAATCGTGAAGTTATAGGTCGTTGCCTGAGCCATTCCGGCTTCATCGCTCATCGGAAATTGATCAGTTAACGATATCCCATTTCCTACTTCACCTAGATTTAAATTGATACTTCCGGTTTCAAAAGAAAGAGTTTTAGCTCCTGTTTTATTGTACTGAAAAAAAGCATATGTTGCTCCGATGGTTATGCCTATTATTAATAATACTAATATGATTCCTATTATTAATCTGTTTCTCATCTATACCTCTTTGATAAGATTCATTACTATAACTTACCATTCTAAGTCTACCACTTTTTACTACTTATGACAAGGTTTAAAAAAAAACTTAAAGTACTAATTTAATTATAATTATTAATTAACAAATGGTTACGTTTATTTTAAATTACTATTTACTAAAATGACATCGGAACCGATCTTGGTAATACTTTTCCAATTAATCTCAGTATCCTTGTCATTTCTTCCGAAAGAAAAAATACTTTTATTGGTTTCAATTATTAAAGAGATGATGTCTCCGCTATTATCATCGATATTGACGTCTACGATGTTACCAATTTTTTTACCATCGACAACATTGACGATATCTTTATTTTGTAATTCTGATAGACGCATCTTTACCACCTAGTTAATTTTATTAAATACTCCTCTATTTAAGTACTTTTTTTAAGGTATTGATGGCACTCTTTTCCAGTCTTGAAACCTGAGCTTGAGAAATACCTAATTCACTTGCTATTTCCATTTGAGTCTTACCGATAATAAACCTCTCATCCAAGATCAGTTGCTCACGATCTGATAAATCGTTAATAGCCTTATCAAGAGCCATTCTAATATCTAGGTCCTTAGCCACAGTTTTTTTATCTTCCAGTTGCTCATATAAATAAATGGTATCCCCACCATCATTATAGATTGGTTCAAAGATACTGACTGGTTCACGCATGGAATCAATAGCAACCGTCACATCGATCTCTTTGACTCCAAGTGCACGAGCAATCTGTTCATTATTAGGGACTGTTCCCAACTTATTAGTTAATTGTTCCTTAACTTGAAGGGACTTATAGGCTAAATCACGCAGTGATCTACTGACTCGAAGGCTATTGTTATCTCTTAAATATCTTCTTACTTCTCCTAAAATCATTGGAACAGCATAGGTTGAAAATTTTACTTCATGTGATAAATCAAAATTGTCGATTGCTTTCATCAATCCGACACAACCTATTTGGAATAGATCATCCATATTGTCTGTTCGATTAGTATACTTTTTTAAAATAGAAAGAATCAATTTTAAATTACCATTGACTAACTCATCTCTGGCTTTAAGATCCCCTTGGTGAAACTTTTTAAAAAGAAGCGTCATTTCTTCATTGGTTAAAACTTTTATATTCGCAGTATTCACGCCACAGATTTCTACTTTATGACGTGCCATTAATAAAAAAATCTCCTTTCACATCTATTCTGATATGAAAGAAGAATTTTTATTCAATAACTCTTAATAATATAAGGATTAACCATCTATAGTCTTTTGTTTCATAAAAAAAGAGTTAAACTCTTTTTACTCACCTACTAAAACAAACGAATCTACCATGGCACCAAATAATGGTCCCATACCGTCAGCTGCTTCCATGACATAGTGCGTTTTAATTATATAAGTTTTACTCTGGTATTTGACATAATAAAGTTTATCTAAAACCGCACTTCCTCCTGTTCCTGTTGTACTAGTAACCTGTTTAGCAGAATAATCATTTTTACCAATTAAAACAGTCGTTGGATTAAGTAAATTATTAGTAAGATTTTCATATGTATCATCAGTAATACATTTAACTTCTAAATACATATCATTGGTTGTAATGTAAAAACTGAATCGATCAGCTCCATCAACATTAGAATAATTGATTCGATCTTTTGAAAAGGTCATTTCATAACCTAGTTTACTGCTAATTTTCTTAGCTTCAAGTTCTGTCTTTTCACCTTCGACATAAATGACAATTTTGTCAGTAAGATTGGTAAACGTTGTTGTTTTTTCAACTACTTCGTCCTCATCTTCATCTTCCTTTTCTGTTAGCGTTCCTCCAAAGATATTAAAGATGTTTTCTTTCACCAAATACTGCCCGATGGTAAACGATCCAATCATTAAGGAAATCGCTCCAATCACAATTAAAGTAATGACTAATTTATTTTTTTCTTCTCTCATTTTATCACCTATTGTAATTATACAATAATTAAATTATTGCTCAAATAAACTTTGTTCTATTTATTTAAATTTGACACTTTTTAACAAAAAAAACAACCGGAGTTGTTTATAGATAATTATTATTTTTAATTTCAAAATAAGCTTGGGGATGACTGCAAACTGGGCAAGTATCTAGAGCCTTATCACCAATATGAATATGACCACAATTACGACAAATCCAAATTCTTTGTTCACTTCTTTTGAAAACCTTATCTTCTTCGATATTTTGTAGCAATTGTTTGTATCTTTCTTCGTGTTCTTTTTCAATCTTGCCTACTTCTTTAAAAAGATACGCAATATGATCAAATCCTTCTTCTTTAGCTATCTTACTAAAATTTTCATACATGTCAGTCCATTCATAGTTTTCGCCTTTGACACAATCTTTTAAGTTTTCTACTGTATTTGGTACTTCGCCGCCTTTTAATAACTTAAACCAAATTTTAGCATGTTCTTTTTCATTGCCAGCTGTCTCTTCAAAAATGGCTGCAATTTGTTCATAACCATCTTTTTTAGCCTTAGAAGCATAATAAGTATATTTGTTTCTAGCTTCACTTTCCCCAGCAAAAGCCGCCATTAAATTCTTTTCGGTTTTACTTCCTTTTAATTCCATAAAATCAATCCTTTCTTACATAAATAAGTATATTATATTTTTAAATTAAAGGCAAGTGTTTACTCGTAACCAAATACATGGTAAAATATTTTAGAGGTGGTAAAAATGAAGGTCTTAAAAATTGGCGCTGTGTGGTGTAGTGGTTGTGTGGTAATGAGACCAATTTGGAGAGAAATTGAAAAAGAAATCAGTGATTTAGAAACTGAATACTTAGATTTCGATGATAATGAGGAAGAATTGAAAAAATACAATTTAGGTGATATCCTTCCAGTTTTTATCTTTTTAGATATGAATGGTAATGAATTAGAAAGATTAATTGGCGAACAGAAGAAGGAAAAGATTATCTCTTTAATTAATAAATATAAGGAAGAATAATTTATGAAATACTTAAAATACTTATTTTTATTGCTCTTTTTAGCTCTTTTCTTTCTACCTGTCAAAACGAAGGCTAAAGAGCCAATCAATATTTATGTCTTTTATAGTTCTACTTGTTCGGCTTGTCAAAGTGCCGATGCCTTTTTTGATAATTTAGAAAAGAACAATTCTGATGTTAAAGTTTATCGTTATGAAATTACTAATAATCAGGATAAAATAAAAAAGGCTGAAAAGGTCTTAAAGAAGAATTTTTATGTCGTTCCTTGGATTATCATTGGCAATAAGTCTTTTACAGGTTGGATGAACAGTAATTCTCCATCATTAATAAACAGTGCTATCGATTATTATCGAAATCATGATTACAATGATGTTCTTGGAATCGAATTAGGAATAACTAAGCCAAGTAGTAATCCAAATAGTGATGAAGAAGATGATTCTAGCAATAATATTATTAAAATTCCAATCTTTGGAAATGTCAATATCAAAGAATTATCCCTGCCTATTTTGTCACTTACTCTTGGAGCAATCGATGGATTTAATCCTTGTGCTATGTGGGTACTGTTATTTTTAATAACGATGCTTTTAGGAATGAAAGATAAAAAAAAGATGTGGACTTTAGGAATCGCTTTCCTTTTGACATCAGTTTTGATCTATCTATTGTTTATGGTTTCTTGGCTAAAAGTTTTAAGTTATGCCAGTTCAGTCATCTATATGCGAATTTTAATATCGTTAGTTGCTATAATTGGTGGTATTATCAATGTCAAGAATTATTTTAATACTAAAAATAAAGATGGATGTGTCGTCGTAAATGCTAAAAAAAGAAAAAGTATCTTTGCGAGAATAAATAAACTTACCAATCAAAAAAAATTCTATTTAGCTTTAATTGGAATTATTACTTTAGCTGTCACTGTCAATATGGTCGAGTTAGCCTGTTCTCTAGGAATTCCGGTTATCTTTATGCAAATACTAGAAGTCAATGATCTTTCCAGTTTTGAATATTCACTTTATATGGGAATGTATTTGTTAACTTTTATGCTGGATGATTTGATTATTTTTATCATTTCGATGCTGACATTAAATGTTACCAGCGTTTCGACTAAATATGGTAAATACACACATTTAATTGGTGGTGTCATCATGATTTTAATTGGTATCTTACTAGTCTTTAAACCAGAATGGTTAGCTTTTAATTTCAAATAAAAATAATATCAAAGTTGATATTATTTTTTTCTTAAAATGGAACGAAATTTTAAAAATAATTTTTTGGCAATTGGCAGTAGTTTATTAAAGAAATAATAAATCTTTTTATTGATGATTAAATCGTATTCTCCAACTAGTTCAAAAACCAAAGGATTAAACTTGGATTTAAAAACGGAAAGATGATCGGTAAGACTACCATCGATTCCACCTAAGTCAGCATAGTGACATCCTTCTTTTAGGGCATAACATAGGCGATAGTACATCAGGCCATTAGTCACTTTCAAATTAGGAAGAATGTCTGTATTGGTTCCTGCATATAAGAAAGAAGCTACTCTAACTCCCATCTTACAGATTGGCATCATGACGATGGAAGAAGCGACTACTTTACTGGATCCATACTGGGTTATTAGATTTTTGACTTCGATAATCTGCTGATTGACAAAATCCTGATCAGCTTTTTTATTGGATAATTCAGTTTCTAAAAATGACAAATATTTGTCAAAATTTATTTTGGCAAAAAACAAAACGGTATGGGTAGGATAATTATTCATCATTTTATTGAAATAATTTTCGTTCCGTAAAGAAATACTCTGCCTACTCTCAGTACATTTTAAAATCTCCATAAATTTCTTTAAATCATGTGGATCTTGACTTGAAAAAAATTCTACTCCGCGTTTTAAATGATAGTCACCAATATAATTTCT
>CAZBQC010000020.1:0-18558 GCA_964494015.1 uncultured Muribaculaceae bacterium | reverse complement strand
CCTATCGATTAAACAGCTTAGAAAGTATTCCTGAGGTGGTCGAAAGAGAAGAACAGATCGTTTTCAATTACTAGAAGATTTTTCTTCTTTTTTTATCTTTAATGTCATTAGTTACTTCTATTCAAGTCCTTTATATCAATTTGTTTGACAAAATTATCTAAGAATGATAGTATAAAAAATGTTTAGGAGGGAAAATAATGAAAAAAAATTGGTTGGTTAATTTCATTTCAGAAATGGAAGAATTAGGAATTGATGAGACAAGGCAACTGGATATATTAAAAAAAATTGATGAAAATAATTTGGATTATTTTTGTAAAATTTTTGTGGAACTAAAAAGAACTGGAAATAGAGATATTCTTAATTTGATATTTAATAATGTCGAAAAAGTTGTACTAATAGGATCAGAAATGCTAAAGGTCATTTATCTTGAACATTCAACTGATAAACTTGAGCAAGCAATAAAAGATTTGCTGGATGCAAAGCCAGCAAAAGTAGAGCAAGTAGTAAAAGCATTATTTATATCAAATATTCTTAGAAGTAAGAATTTAATAGATGACCAAACTGGAAAACATGATAAAGCAATAAGGGCTATAATTGCTGTTGAAATGTCAAAGATCATCACTATGTCATACATTCTTACATTTGGCGATTTAATAGCTGATAAAACAGGAAAATATGAATATGCGATAAATGCTATATTAGATGTGGAAGCAGATAAAGTAGCTGATATGCAACATGTGCTAATCGAACCGTATTTAATAGCTGATAAAACAGGAAAATATGAACAAGCGATAAGGGCTATAATAGATGTGAGAGCAGATAAATCATGGACTATGTCAAATCGTATTCTTACAAATCGCAATTTAATAGCTGATAAAACAGGAAAATATGGACAAGCGATAAAGGTCATGTTAGATGTGGAAGTACATAAAGCAGCAAATATGGCATTCTGTGTTCTTGCAAATAGCGATTTAATTAAAGATAAAACAGGAAAATATGGACAAGCAATAAAGGCTATGCTAGATGTGGAAGCCAATAAATTATATATTATGTCATATGATATTCTTACAAATCGCAATTTAATAGATGATCAAACAGGAAAATATGAACAAGCGATAAAAGCTATATTAGCTGTGGAAGTAAATAAAGCAGATGTGATGAAAAATGTGCTTAAAGATCTACATTTAATAGAAAATCAAGCTGGAAAATATGAACAAGCAATAAAAGCTATGCTAGATGTGGGAGCAGATCAAGCAAAAAGTCTGTCAGTTGCTCTTACAAATAGTTGTTACATTTATAATAATGATGGTAGTTATGCCCGATTAATCAATGAAATAATATATGGTTCAGAAACTATAGATTTAAATGATATTGCGCCACAAACATTTTCAGAAATAAGGAAAAAAGTATTAAAAAACGATTGAATCTAAGATTATTTAATTATTATAGTTATCTAAAAGCGACAGAAAGTCGTTTTTATATTCATTAAATATAAAATTTTTAATATATAAAATATATTTTTTAACTTTTATCTAGGATTTTTTATCTTTCCTTAGCAATGATATTGTTAAGGAGGTGATAAAGTGCGAAAGAAATATTATCTTATTAAGCAAGATGATTTGAAAGATTGTGGTGTCAGTGCATTACTTACTATTATTCGATACTATAAGGGGGATGTATCAAAAGAGTGTTTACGTATGCTGACTAGAACCACTAAAAACGGTGTAACTGCCTATCATCTGATCGATGCTGCGAAAAAATTGGGTTTTGATGCCTATGGCATCAAAGGAGAGATTGAAAACTTAAAAAATGAACTCGCTCCACTGATCGCGCATGTCATTATCGATAAAAGCTACAAACATTTTGTCGTGATTTATCAGATTGATCAAAAACATCAAAAAATTATTGTTGGCGATCCAGGTAAGGGAATAAAAACTTATACCTTTAATGAATGGAAAAGCATAACTACTAATAACTACTTCATTTTTAATCCTATTAAAAAGATTCCTATTATTAAAAATAAAAAATCATTTCAAGAAATGATTATCAATATCATCCACAATTATTATCAAATTTTTATTATCATATTTATCTTATCAATCACATATACAATTTTAAATATTGTCACATCTTTTTATTTTAAAATACTTGTCGATAATATTTTAATATATAATACCAATGCTAATTTAAAGATTATTGGTTTGATTATGCTTGTTTTAATTTTCATTAAGGTTTTAGCTGATTTGTTTCGTCACCAATTAATTAATTTTATCAATCATCATCTCGATAAGACGCTAATAAAAGATATTTACCGGCACATCATATCACTTCCTTATTTGTATTATAGAAATCGAACTACTGGTGAAATAATATCGAGGATTAATGACTTAGGTAGTATTAGAGAGGTACTAAGTAATTTTTTAGTCACCATTTCTGTCGATTTTACACTGGTGTTATTTGTTTTAATAACCTTATTTAAGATCAATACTCAATTAACTGTGATTGCTATTATGATTACACTTTTATATCTTTTAGTCATTGCTATTTTTAATCCGTTATTGAAAAAGCAAATCTTGAAATCTCATGAACATTTAGCTTATGTCAATACTCACTTGATTGAAACTATTGGTGGATTTGAAACTATTAAAGGATTAACCTATGAAGAAGGAGCAAAAGAAAAGTTAGCTACGAAATTTAATAAGTTTTCAAACAGTAGTTATAAATTCTATCAACTTTATCATCGAGCTAATTTTTTTAAAGAACTGATTAATCTGGTTGGTTTAGCCGTCATTTTATTGATAGGAACTAACCTAGTTTTAAAACAGAAACTTAGTTTAGGTACTTTGATTACTTATCAGAGTTTATTAATTTATTTCTGGGAACCAATCAAAAATATTATCAATCTAGAAATGGTTTTTAGTTCGAGTAAGATAGCGATTAAAAGAGTTTTAGAATTATATGATCTCGACCACGAAAAATTAGAGATCGATAACAAATATATAGGTCAAGGATTGAAAGGGAATGTTCTTGTTAAAAATTTAGAGTATACCTATAATTATAAAAATAAAATCTTAAAAAATTTGAATTTAGAAATAAAAAGTGGCGATAAAGTTATGTTATTTGGGGAAAGTGGTAGTGGAAAAAGTACTTTTGTTAAAATATTATTGAAATACTTTGATGATTACGAGGGGAGTATTTATTTCGATAGTAAAGAATTAAAAAACTATAATTTACTGGAATTTCGTAATAATATATGTTACGTTTCGCAGTCAGAAACTTTATTTACTGATTCAATATACAATAATATTGTTTTGGATAAAGAAGTTGATTATGAAAAGTTTTTAAGAATTAATAAACTGACACTGGTCGATGAAATAACTGACAAGAATAACATGAGTTATGATTTTCTCTTAGAAGAAAATGGTTTTAATCTGTCAGGTGGAGAACGACAAAGAATTATTTTAGCTCGAGCTCTTCTTAAAGAAAGTAACCTCTACATCATTGATGAGGGATTAAATCAATTGGATGTTGGGAAAGAACGACAGATTTTAAAAAACTTATTTGAAGAGTACTACAATAAAACTATCATCGTAATTTCACATCGTTTCGACAATATTGATCTATTCAATCGAAAATATAAGTTAGAAGATGGTTGTCTGTATGAATGTTAACTGGATCGATATTAAAGATTATTGGCAAAATAAAAAGTTGGAACTTAAAATACCTTATTTTAAATATTTACTTCTCATCATAATTCCATTTTTTGCTCTAATGATAATTATTTTTAAATGTTTTTATTCTCAATATTATCTTAATGAGGGATTAGTGACGGAAAGAAATAATTTAATTATCAACGTCAATCCTAAAGATCTAAATAAGATTTTACAACACGAGAAAATTCTCATTGCTAATCAGACTTACTTATATAAAGTAACAAACATCAGTGAAAAATATCTTTATCAAGAAGGGATAATTTATCAGACTTTAAATTTAAAGATTAATCTGGATAAGAGTATTAATCTAAAAAACTATAATACAAAAATTAGAATTTTAGTCGCCAGAAAAAGACTAATTAATATTTTATTAGAACTTATCAAAGGAGGGGAAAATGATTAAATTAGATGAAACATCATTATACGAAATAAATGGTGGTATTTCTGTCTGGGCAGCCATCGGAATAGGTGCTTTAATAACATTTATAGCCGGTGTCATCGATGGCGTTGTCAGGCCTTTAAAATGTAATAAATAACATACTAAAATTAAATTATAAGGAGAAAAGTAAATGAACAAATTAAATAAAGAAGAGTTACTAATGATCGATGGGGGATTGAGTATTTCAGGGACATTGCTAAATTCTTTTAATAGTTTGCTGAAGACGATATTAGATATTGGTCGAAGTGTTGGAACCGCGATTATTAGAGTAACTAAAGGAAAAATGTGTCAACTATAATTAATAAAAAAGTTATTAAAATTATTTTATTAATTATTTCAGCACCATTTCTTGCTTATTTTACCGAATTAATGATTAGATTTCTTTTTAATTTAGGCACCTTTACCGGAACATTTATTAGAAATTTATATCATTTTGTAAGCTGTTAAAAAGGTCATTTGACCTTTTTATATTGCCTGCATACAATATTTTTGAGAGAAATATGTATATTTTTGTTGATTATTCAATAAAAATTTGCTATAATCGTTTTGAAAAAGCGAAGGGAGGGATTAAAAATGACACAGGTTGCTGTAAAGAACGGTAATATAGACATGGCACTTAGAAAATTTAAGCAAAAAGTAGCTAGAGACGGTATCCCTTCAGAAATTAAAAAGAGAGAAGCATATGATAAACCTGGCAAAAGAAGAAGAGAAGCTAAAAAAGCTGGTATCAAAAATGCTAGAAAAAGAGAACGAAATAATAGAGACTAAAGTTTAGTCTCTTTTTTATTGAAAGGCTGATTTATTGTAATTATGCTGTGTTACATCGAGTTTGGAAAGTTCTTCGTCAGTAATAAGAAAATAGTTATAATCGATGATATCAGTATTATTTGAAGTTACTGGATCATCCCAGGTCAAGTCTAAATGCAACCATTTGTTGTTTAAATAGACATAATTCCAGATATGGTTACTACTTGATATTTTGACACTTTTAATTTCAAAACGATCTAGAAACAGCATCATACTATCAGTATATCCACCACAGACAGCATACCCCTCTATTAATGGACCGTAGGCAATATCTGATTTATAGGTAACAACATTATAATCACTCCGATTTTTATCATACTTGCTATTGTTGATGATATAATCGTGAATTTTTTTGATTTTTTCTAGGATTTCATCAGTTGTTTTTATTGTTTGATCGATGACTAAATCAACTTTGTTGTTGATAACTACTATTTCTGAATCAGTATAATTTTTAATGATATTAATAGTTATTTTACCTAGAGAATCATACTCTGTTTCTATTTTTTTAAAACTATTGAAAGGATGAACAAAATTATTAATATTTGATAGAACAATCTGATTATTAGCAACATCTTTAACATCATAAATACAATTTTGATATTCAGTTTCACAGTAGAAAGTAAAATCATTCATTCCGCTATTGATAATTGTGTAATAGATATTGATGATATCTTGTTTATTATTTGGTGAAAAGTTAGTAACATTGCCTGCATATTTAAAGTCATAGTTACGATAATAGGCATTTTTTACCAGTGGAGTCGGTATCCGTTCGTTTTTAACTAATTTAGTATTATAAAAATAAGTAATATCTTCTCGATAATAAAAAGCTACCAATACTACCAGCAATAAAATTAAAAAACTTAATAATTTTTTCATTCTCTTCACCAATTTTATTCTAACATAAAAAAAACGAGAAAAAAAGTCTTAATTAGCGAAACTCACATCTTATTAAAGAATAAAATAAAAAATGCTTCATAGCATTTTATTTTTTGTTGACCATCTTCATAATTCTTGATTTATTACGACTAGCTTTGTTTTTGCTGATTAATTTGCTGTTGCATGCTTTGTCGATATTCTTTAAAGTCGATTTTAACTCTTTTTTCAATTCTTCTTTTTTAACATTATCATTAACATCTTTTTCTAGTTTCTTGATAGAATTTTTAGTTTTTGATTGAAGAACAAGATTGTTTTCACGTCTTTTAGCACTTATTTTTACTCTTTTTTTAGCACTTTTAATATTAGGCATTTTTTCACCTCACTTTTAAACATATCTATAATAGCAAATTTATTTTAAAATTGCAAATAAATTTACAAGTTTTTGGGAAAATAAAGATAGGTGAGGATATGAATAATGAAATTGATTTAAATAAATATCGAATCAGAACAGATCTTATCGTCGAATTGATCAATACCAATCAAAATAAAATAAAAACTAATCTTAGAAAATATCAGGATATTTCAGTAGAAGAAGTTATCATCGATCAAAAGATGAGTAAAATTTTAAATAAGAAGTCTGGTAAATATATTACGATCAGTTTTGACGATGCCACTGATAGCAATAATAGCCGGGAAATAGGCAAGGTTTTTTCAAAAGAGCTAGATTTAATTTTAAGAGACTTAAAAATTACTAAAAATTCTTCTTGCTTAATTATTGGGCTTGGGAACGATAAATCGACACCTGATTCTCTTGGCCCAAAAACCGTGGAAAATATCGTTGTCACAAGACATCTTTTCACTTTAGCTGAAAATGTCGCTAGTAATTTCATGAATGTAGCTATTTTTATTCCAGGGGTCATGGGAACTACTGGTCTTGAAACTAGCGATATTATCTTGGGAATCGTCGAAAAAACTAATCCTGATTTTTTAATGGTCATCGATTCCTTGGCCGCCTCTAGTATTAATCGTATCAATAAGACGATTCAAATTACCGATACTGGTGTTTCGCCTGGCAGTGGAATTGGCAATAATCGTCGGGAACTTTCTTTTGATACCTTAAAAAAACCCGTGATTGGAATTGGAGTACCAACTGTTGTCGACAGTGTGGTTTTAGTCAGCGACACCATTAACTACTTATTTAAAAAATTTAGTTACAGTATTAATAATATCGATAATGTTATCAATAAATTTAAAGCTATCAAAGATATTAATTATTTAAAGAATAATGATCAGGAGTTATCAGTCGAAAATAAAAAGAACCTTCTAGGAATAGTTGGAAGTTTATCTGATGATGAAATTAAATCGTTAATTTCTGAAGTGCTTACTCCTATCGGTTACAATATGATGGTGACTCCTAAAGAAGTAGATTTTGTCGTTGAAAAATTAGCCATAATTATCAGTAGAGGAATTAATACCTCACTGCACGGTATTAAATACTAGTAATAATATGGATAATAATATGGTGTAGGTTGATAATAATTAGGTGTTAAAGCAGCTCCCGCCAGACCTCCAAGAGCAAAAGGAAGAAGGAATCCACCACCAAAGAAGCGTCTATTTCCTGGATAAAATGGCCTTCGATAAAAATTATGATACATCAAAACACTCCCTTCATGCATATTTTATGCCTAGTAAAAAATTTCGTGAAAAAAATAGGTTTAAACCTATTTTTTGATTAGACGATACATATTGATGCTCGGATGACAGAAAAGTCGAAGTCTTAAAGCTGATTCTCCAAGACCACCAGAAATATATAAGTGACTATCATTAATCACATAATGAGCCTCATAGTACTTTTTAGCACCATCTACTTTGATGATACTTCCAATGATTGGCAATCTTACCTGTCCATTGTGACTATGTCCAGCTAGAAATAAATTACTAGGATATTTTTTTAAGATTTTATCGACACTGTCAGGTTCATGTAAAAGAGTGATATTGACAATATCTTGATTATGATTGTCACTTTGATAATAACTAAAAGCTTTATCGATATCCATCTTATTCATTTGACTACTAGATAAACCAGTAATCATAATGGGTTCAGTTCCTTTATAATAAATTAATTCTGCTTCATTATCTAAAAACTTAAATCCAAGTTCATCGACGATCTGTAAAAAGTATTTTTGTTTGTAATCATGATTACCAGAAATAATATATTTACCGATGTTAGCTTCTAAATCATTAAAAAAATTCTTAATCGCCGCTAAATCATCAGCTGTTGGCGTATAGTCTTCATCGATTAAATCACCAGTAAAAACAATCAGATCTGGTTCTAGATTATTAATCTTCGTTTTTAAATCGTTTAACTCTTTCTTAAAAAATGTACTTCCATAGTGTAAATCAGTAAAATGCACTAATTTTACTCCATGAAAAGAATCAGGCAAATTATCTATTTTAAGATTGTATTCATTAATGATCAAACCACTAGTTCCAATATATCTGGCATATAGAATAGTTCCCACTATGAAGAGTAATAGAGATACTAGTATTTTCAAGATAATTCTTCTCTTTTTCTTCCTCTTTTCCTTACCAACTTCTCTGTGTTTACTTTTGTTTAATTTAACTCTGCTTTTCATTTACTACCCCAGAGATAGATTAAAATTGAAATCGTCGTAAAGATGCCATTATGAAGAGCATGCATCCAAATAGAAGTAAAAATATTTTTAGTTTTAACATACATCATGGCTAGTACTATTCCTAAACTAGCATATGGTATGATATAGATTAAATCATAGGCACTATTTAAAGAAAATACGACATGAATCGTTCCAAAAACTATTCCTGATATTAAAATATATATTTTTTCATGATTGATGATATTACGAAAACTTTTTCTGAAGGTAATTTCTTCGATAAAAGGAGTCGTAATTGTCGTCATAAATAAAGAAATAAGTGGGGAGTTTTTAATAAAACTCTGAACTGTATCTTCGTTATTGGCATTGGCGAGCGGAAATAATATTCCAATAATAATATTTGAACTAGCCATGATAACAATCCCAACTAACCAATATTTAAACCCAATTGAAAAGTATTCTTTAAAGTTTATTTTAAAATCTTTGAAATCCTTCTTAACATCCTTTTTATATATAAAAATATATATAACACCTAGAGCTAAAGAAGAAACTAAACTTAATAAATTACTGGTTGTCATACTAATTTTTTGGATATCTAAATTAAAAAGATCAACTAATATTAAGGCAAAAAACAACTCAATCGTAAAGAAAGATATGATTGTCAGGATAAATTTTTTCCATTTAGAACTAATTCTTATCATCTTGAACCTCCTCTATAATAATATCACAATTAAATAATTTTATAAATATTAGAAAATATCTTTTGCAAAGCTTTACAAAATTTGCTATTATAGTAAATAACAAATTTATTCAGGGAGCAGTATTATGAATGATATTAAAGATGGTACAATCGTTATTGCCAGAATGCCGATGAGTGAAAGTATTTTAAAAAGAATTGAACCAAGTCATCATGTTAGACCACATATTATTTATATGTCTAATAGCGATAGTTATTATTGTTTTGCTATGACATCTAACTTAAATCTTGATAATCAGAGCAAAATATGTTTTTTTAAGAAGGAAAATTCAATTTTTCGTCAGAATGGTGCTATTTATGTTGACAAGATTTGGCGCTTAGATGAGGATGAGATTTTAAGTGTTATTGGTCCGATTGACGAGCAAGAATATAATCGTATTTCCAAAGTTATCTATGGTCAAAGAAAAAAATTAAAATGGTTAGATGATGCTTTAGCACTTTATGAGGCGAAATATTGTTCTGAACCAAGGCATTGGCCAGGAGATATTGTCTTTAATAAAGATGATCAAAACTTCTATTTAATTTATGATATCAATGGCAAAATATATCAAGTTTGTCGTTTAGAAAATAACGAAGAAGATTATCAAGAGTTTTCAGCTCATGAAGATTGTTTAGATACTTACTATCAAGAACTAATTATGTTGGATGACAATTATTACTTTTTAAACTGTAAAAAGAGATATTTTTTTGAAAATCATGGGAATTTTGAATATCGTACTAGTCTTGATAAGGATTTATTTATAAGAAGTAAAATGTACATTAAAATGAAAAAGAAATGTCGTACTTTAGAAAACAAAAAATAAGTAGCAATACTTATTTTAATTGATGTTTCTAACTTCCAAGACACCTTCTACTTCGTTAATTAAGGCTTCTTCAAAGCCATTTTTTAAGGTTAAATCGATCATTGGGCAATGATTGCAAGCTCCGTGGAATTTTAAATAAACAATTCCATTTTCAAATTTGATGAATTCAACATTACCACCATCATTAATTAAAAATGGTCTCAGTCTTTCAATTACTTCATTAATTTTTTTTATTGTTTCATCATTATTATTTATTGCTTTGCCTTTTTTCATTTTCCTCACCTCAAAATTATTATAACTAAAAAGAGACTAACTTACAATAAAAAATATGCTATAATAATGATGATTAAGGGTGATGGTTTATGAATAATAATGTGATTAATGAAATAAGAAGTAAAGTCGATATTGTCGACGTTATTTCGTCATACATTCCTCTAATTCAAAAGGGTAAAAACTATTGGGCTGTCTGCCCCTTTCACGATGATACTCGTCCCTCTATGAGTGTGTCGAAAAGTTTACAGATGTATAAATGTTTTTCTTGTGGCAATGCTGGAAATGTCTTTAATTTTATCATGGAATATGAACATGTCGATTTTAAAGAAGCTTTGAAGATTCTAAGTAACAAGACCGGTGTTAGTATTAATGGTTTATCGTTGCCTAAAGAATCAAATAAATTTGATCAGTTGTATAAGCTAAATGATTTTGCCAACAGTTATTTTAAGAACAATTTAAACAGCAAGGAAGGATTAAAAGCTAAAGAATATTTATCTAAAAGAAAATTAACCGAAGAAATAATTAGAGAGTTTGAAATCGGTTTATCTTTAAATGATAAAAGTAATTTGACTAAATTGTTATTAGGTAAGGGTTATACGATTGATCAACTAAATAATATGGACTTATCGACTGACGATCGTGATACTTTCATTAATCGAATTATCTTTCCAATTCACGATTACAATGGAAAAATTATCGGTTTTAGTGGTCGAATTTACGATAATAGTACTTTAAACAAGTACCAGAATACCAAACAGACACCAATCTTTAAAAAGGGACAAATTATTTATAATTATCATCGAGCTAAAGAAATCGTTCGAACTTTAAAATCTGTTGTCGTGATGGAAGGATTCATGGCGGTTATTCGTGCTAGTAGTGTTGGAATTAACAACTGTATTGCCCTGATGGGAACATCGATGACGTCTGATCAAGCTATAGCTATCAAAAAGTTATCGCACGATATTATTCTTTGCTTTGATGGCGATGACGCTGGGCAACAGGCAACGTTAGTTAATGGCGAACACTTAGTTAAAATGGGACTTAAACCAAAGGTTATCGTTTTAGAAGATAAGTTGGATCCTGATGATTACATTATCAAATATGGAAAAGAACGATTTCAAATCCTAATTGACACCGCTATTGATTTTAATGAATACAAACTGCGAGTCCTTAAAAGTCACAGTGATTTAGCGACCGAACAAGGCAAGACTGATTACCTCAATTCCGTTTTACTAGAATTAAGTAAGAGCAATGATCCCATTAAAAGTGAGCTCGTTCTAAAAAAACTTGCTAAAGAGTTTAATATATGGTATAATACGCTAGACAAAAAGTTAAGTAATCTTCTCAAGGAACAAAAAGGACCTGAAAACAATTCTTTTATCATTCCATATCCTGATAGAAAATTTACTAAATATGACAAAGCAACCTTGTCAATTTTATATTTAATGCTAACTAGCAATAACCTAATTAAAATTGTCGACGAGGAAAAAATTTATTTACCTAGAGAAAATGCTCGTTTTTTGATGAATGAAATCATTTTCTACTATCGAAAAAATGGCATGATAAATATAGCAGATTTTTATACTTATCTCCACGATAAAAAAGAATTGTTGGATTTACTTAATGAGATTGTTTCACTTAAATTGCCAGATGAAAAAGATGGCGAGTCTATTTATGATTACATAAAGACGATCAAGGAATATAATATAGGCCTAGAAGTAAAAAGGCTAGAAAATTTAATGAAAAATGAACCTGATGATTTATGTAAGGCTAAGATAAGTGAGAAAATTAGAATGCTGAAACAAGAGAAAGAGGCGAATAATTAATATGGTCGATGAAATTAAACCAATTGAACAAAGAAAAGAAGCTTTAATAAAGTTAGGAAAACAAAATGGTTACATCACTTATGAACAATTAGCTGAAGAATTAAAAGGACTAGAAGTCGATAGTGATACATTAGATGATCTATACAATTCATTTGTCACAAACAGCATCGAAATTTTATCCGAAGAAAGTAATAATGATGATACTTCTAATGATGATGGCAGAGATTTAGCCATTGAAAACATCACTTTAACTAAAGATATCAAAATTAATGATCCAGTTCGTATGTATTTAAAAGAAATAGGTAAGATTGACTTACTTACTTCCGATGAAGAATTTGAATATGCTAGATTGGCTGAACAGGGCGATGAGTACGCTAAAAAAGTGTTAGCAGAATCCAATCTTCGACTAGTCGTATCAATAGCCAAAAGATATGTTGGACGTGGGATGCTATTTCTTGATCTAATTCAAGAAGGTAATATTGGACTTATGAAAGCGGTCGAAAAGTTTGATCCGACGAAAGGATACAAATTTTCAACTTATGCGACATGGTGGGTTAGACAAGCTATCACGAGAAGTATCGCTGACCAAGCCAGGACGATTAGAGTTCCGGTGCATATGGTCGAAACGATCAATAAATTATCACGTGTTCAAAGACAGTTGACTCAAGAATTAAATCGCGAACCAACCGATGAGGAATTGGCTAAGAAATTAGGTATTTCAGTTGAAAAAGTGGCTGAAGTTTATAAGATTAGTCAAGATCCAGTTTCACTTGAGACACCAATTGGTGAAGAAGATGACAGTCATCTAGGAGAATTTATCAAAGATGAAGCCACGATGTCACCAGAAGAGTATGCCACCGTCGAAATGCTAAAAGAAGAATTATCAAATGTTCTCTTAACATTAACCGATCGTGAAGAAAAGGTTTTAAGGTTAAGATTTGGACTTGATGATGGGCACTGCCGTACTCTAGAGGAAGTCGGACAGATCTTTGGAGTTACAAGAGAGCGAATTCGTCAGATTGAAGCCAAAGCTTTAAGAAAATTACGTCATCCATCGCGAAGCCGTAAATTAAAAGATTTTTTAACTGATTAAATTTATATATAAAGGGGGTTTAAAATGAAAACTGAAGATATGTCTGAATCAAATGATGAATTTGAAGATATGGATTCTACTTATGATAAAACGGATGGTCAGTATGATAATGATTTTACCAAAATAAATACTGATGATCCAGTTTCTCAGTATTTAAAAGAAATAAGTAAAACACCACTACTAAGTCCAGAAGAAGAAACAATGTATGCCCAACTGGCTGAACAGGGCGATAAATATGCCAAAGTAAAATTAACAGAAGCTAATCTTCGACTAGTCGTATCAATTGCTAAACATTATATTGGACGAGGTTTAGCACTTTTGGATTTAATTCAAGAAGGCAATCTTGGATTGATAAAAGCTGTTGATAGATTTGATTCATCAAAAGGCTATAGGTTTTCAACCTATGCTTTCCATTGGATTAGGCAACATATCACTAGAGCTATAGCTAATTATGGTCGAACAATTAGAATTCCTGTTCATACTAGCGAAAAACTTGGTAAAATACAGCGATTCAAAGACAACTTTTATAATAACTTTGGCTTTGAGGCTTCAATAGAGGATATAGCTGATGCCTTAAATACAACTGTTGACAAAATAAAAGAATATTTAGATCTTAAGCTAGATGCAATTTCATTAGATATGCCAGTTAATAACAATGATTTTGAAGATAACGATAGTTTTATAAAAGATTCCATTACTGATGATAGGGCACCTAGTGTTATGGATCAAGCTTTAGATAATGCGTTTAGTTCTATAATTACCGATGTTCTTCCTAAAGTATTAAAACCTAGAGAGTTAAAAGTTTTAGAAGATAGAAATGGTTTAGCTGGAGAAGCACCAAAAACTCTTGACGAAGTCGGTAAAGAATTTAAATTAACTAGGGAACGAATTCGCCAAGTTGAATTCAAGGCTTTGAGAAAATTGCGCCGTTCTGTACAAAGCAAAGTATTAAGATATTAATAAAAGATCAAGATGTTTATTAAAAAGTAAGATAATTCAAATCAATAAAAGATTTTTAACTACTTAGTATTACATATAAAAGGAGGAAATATAAATGAAAAATAAATATGAATATAAATTCGATTCTGATTTTGCTGACGAATTTAGTGAAGAAGAATTGGTTCTGGAAGAAGAATCTATGACAAGTAAAGTTAGTGATTTTACCAAAATAAAGATCGATGATCCAGTTTTCCAATACTTACAAGAAATAGGAAGATATCCATTATTAAGTCCAGAAGAAGAAATAAAGTATGTCAAACTGATTGAACAGGGTGACCAAGCGGCCAAGGAGTTTTTTATTAATTGTAATCTTCGACTAGTCGTTTCGATAGCTAAGAGATATATTAGAGCAGGTATGCTTCAATTGGATTTGATTCAGGAAGGAAATTTAGGTTTGATAAAAGCAGTTGAAAAGTTTGATTTATCAAAAGGTAATAAATTTTCAACTTATGCCACCTGGTGGATTAGACAGGCTATCATCACAGAACTTACTGAACAATCTAGAACAATTAAAATTTCTGGACATACCAACGAAAAAATCTACAAAATTAGGAATATAAAAAGTAAATATTATAATGATTTTGGAATTGAGGCAACTGCCGAGGAAGTGGCAAAAATTTTAGGAACATCAGTTGAATATGCAGAGGAATACCTAGCTTATGATCGAGATCTTATGTGTACAGTTTCACTTGATAAACCAGTTACTAATATTAGTGATGAAGGTTCAGAAAATTCGACATTTGGAGATTATATTCTTGATGATTTATCAGTTGAGCCAGCGGAAGTAGCTATAAATAATATCTATAATCCTATGATTTGGGGTGTTCTTATCAATATCCTAACCCTTAAAGAACTAATGGTTTTAAAATTAAGATTTGGCTACGGTGGAAAGCCAGCAAAAACTCTTGAGGATGTTGGTAAATACTTTGGAGTCACAAGAGAGAGAATTCGTCAAATTGAAAATAAAGCCTTAAAAAAATTAAGAAGGCCATCAGTACTTAAACAATTAGAGACCTATTAAAAGGAAACAATTGCCATTTAAAATGAAATCAAAATCAGTCTGTCATTAGTCACTATTGGTTAAGTAAATTATCAAGAAATAGGCTAAATTCCAGATTTTAATGATTTTGTTGCATTAATAAAGATATGCCATTTAAAAGAAAGGGGAATTTAAATGGAACATGAAAATGTGATAAAACTAGGTGATGAATTTGATGAGAGAAAATTATTCCAAGAAAAAAGGTTTAAAAGAAAAACTACTAATAGATATATTCAAATGAATATTAATGATCCAATTTATCAATATCTAGAAGAAATAGGGAAGTATAAATTACTAAAGCACGATGAAGAAATAAAATATGCTGAGCTTATTGAACAAGGTGATCAAAAAGCTAAAGAAATGTTTACTATAGCTAATCTCCGTTTAGTTGTTTCGATTGCCAAGAGATACTTTGGTCGAGATTTACCCAGCTTCGATTTAATTCAAGAAGGAAATTTAGGTTTGATAGAGGCAGTTGAAAAGTTTGATTTATCAAAACGTTGTAAATTTTCAACTCATGCTACTTGGTGGATTAGACAGTATGTCATTAGAGCTGTAATGCAACAATCTAAATTGATTGGAGTCTCTATTCATACGGCTGAAAATATTTATCGAATTAGGAATGTCAAAAGTAAATATTATAAGACCTTTGGTATTGAAGCAACGGATGAAGAGGTAGCCGAGATGCTAGGAATGTCTCTTGAAAAGGTAAAACAATACCTAATCTTTGATCAAGACATATTAAGTATGGTTTCACTTGATAAATCAATTACTGATGATACTAGTAGATCAACTACGAGAGACTGGACAATAAGAGATACTATTATTGATGATTCATCATCTATAGAAATGGAAGAGGTTTTAACTAATATCGATAGGACTATATTCTGGCAGCTTCTCCGTAAGTTCTTAACTTTCAAAGAATTTGTAGTTATTAAACAAAGATTTGGCTACGGTGGAGAAACACCAAAAACTCTTGAGGCAGTCGGTGATTGTTTTGGAGTAACAGCAGAAAGCATCCGTAAAATTGAAAAAAAGGCTTTAGAGAAATTAAGACAACCACTAATAAAAGAAAAATTTAGCAGTTATTGTCGATGAATTCTGATATTTTAGATGAATGTACTAGTAAAACATTTAAAAACGAGGGGGAATTTAAATGGAATGTAAAAACTTGACTAGAAGAGAGGATGAATTTGATGAAGTGGACTTAGATCAATTAAAAAAAGATCAAGGTTATACTAAAATAGATGTCACTGATCAGGTTTCCCAATATCTAAAAGAAATAAGAAAGTATCCGTTGTTAGGTCCGGATGAAGAAATAAAGTATGTCAAGCTTATTGAACAAGGTGATCAAAAAGCTAGAATAATTTTTATTGAATCTAATCTTCCGTTAGTTGTTTCCATTGCTAAGAGATATATTGGATATGGTTTACCTTTTATGGATTTAATCCAAGAAGGAAATTTTGGTTTGATGAAGGCTGTCGAAAAATTCAAATTATCGAAAGGTCGTAAATTTTCGACTTATGCCATCTGGTGGATTAAAGTATACATCATTAGAAATGTAGTGATGAAATCTAGAACCATCAAGATCCCTGTTCGAGCTTTCGAAAATATTTATCGAATTAAGTGGATCAAAAATAGATATTATAAGACCTTTGGTATTGAAGCAACAGACGAGGAAGTAGCTGAGATGTTAGGAATGTCTCTTGACCGAGTAAGAAAATACTCAGCCTTTGATAAGAATGTGTTTAATATGCTTTCACTTGATAAGTCAGTTACTGATGATCAAGATCAGGAAGTGAATTTTACATATAAAGATATGCTTGTTGATAATTCAACAACTATTGCTATGGAAGAGGTATTAGCCAACGCTTGTAAATCTCGTTTTTGGTGTATTGTTAGTGAAGTTTTGACCCCTAAAGAACTAGAAGTTATAAAGCAAAGAGTTGGCGAAAATGGAGAAGAACCAAAAACACTTGAGTCCATTGGTTATGACTTTGGAGTAACAAGAAAGAGAATTTGGCAAATTGAAAATGAAGCTTTAAAGAAACTAAGACAACCATTAATAAAAGCAAAATTAAGATCTTTTAAGTAAGGAATGATAATTATTGAAAACAATTAAAATAAGTAAAAGATTATTTGCTGTCAGTGAATATGTTGAGGATAATTCCAACCTTTTAGATGTCGGCTGTGATCATGCTTTGTTAGATATTTATTTATATCAGCATAAAAATAATCTTCAAGTAACTGTTTCTGATCTTCACAAGTTACCACTGGATAATGCTAAGAACAATTTAGAAAAATATCGTTTAATCGATAAAATTAAAACTTGTTTAGGTGATGGTTTAGAGGTTTTAGATTTATCGATTGATACTATTATTATTACTGGTATGGGTGGAAGAACGATTATTAATATCTTGAATAATAAGGATAAGCTTGTTAACATTCAAAATATTATTCTTTCACCTAACAATGATTATCTAGCTGTTCGAAAAGCTATTCATAAGCTTGGTTACTATATCGATCAAGAAACAATGATTAAAGATAAAGGTATCTTCTACTTGATAATTTCCTTTAAAAAAGGTCAGAAGAAGTATTCAGCCAAAGAACTTTATTTTGGACCATTACTGCTTCGAAAAAAAACACCGGTTACCAAAGAATATTTTGGTTGGTTACTAACTAAAAAAGAAAAAATCTTAGCGGATCTTCCTCGGAAATATTTTTTTCGAAGGTTAAAGATTAAAAGAGAAATATCTCAAATTAAAAGCAATATATTGCGATAATATACTGCTTTTTTTAAGCGAAAAATTGTGGACTATCGCTGTTATTAAGTGGACTGCTGTAACTACCTGACCCGTTATTATTAGTTCGACCATTGGTTGCTTTTTTGTCGTCACTCATCGCTCCAGCAATTTTAAACATCGTTTTGGCATTATTAAAAATTGGCTTTACCTGATAAAAAACTGGTATCGCCTGATTGATGACATTTAAAGTTTTTTGGGTGTTAGTTAAAATTCCTCCCCAGTTGATACCTCGAAAAGTACTTCGAAGTCCTGCAAAAGCACCTAAACCACGAGCAGCATTTCCATAATTGTAGGCAGCTGCACCCATACCTCCTATATTTCCCATGTTACCCATAAGTCCAGAACCAAGATTTGCACCTGGATAAAAGCCGTAATAACCGTTATACACGAATATCCCTCCTAGCATATTTTATGTTTGTCAACAAAAAAGTAAACCTAGTAAAATGTATATTTGTAAATGATGTGATACCAAAAAGTGATAAAAAATAAATGCGAT